>JANLRE010000970.1:0-2937 GCA_031368205.1 Fimbriiglobus sp.
TCCCGTTTTCCGAACTGCCACGTCGTCGCAATCGAGCCGGATCCCAACAATTTCGCCATGCTGCAACGGAACACGGCCCCATACGGTACTCGTGTGAAAACGATCCAAGCCGGCGTTTGGTCTCACCCCGCCCGACTCGTCATCGCTGACATACCATACCGTGACGGCCAAGAATGGTCCAAACAGGTCCGGGAATGTCAGTCGGGCGAAGAGGCACACATAAAGGGTATTGACATCGCCACGGTGCTGGCCGATTCGGGGCGTGACCGGATTTCAATCTTGAAGATCGACGTAGAAGGCGCTGAGGTTGTGATTTTTTCCAACAACTATGAGTCGTGGTTGAACCGCGTTGATGCGATCGCAATTGAACTCCACGACGACTCGTCGTTCGGCAGCGGCACCAAAGCCTTTCATGCAGCAATCGACGGTCTCAACTTTGAAATCAGTCACAGTGGCGAACTGACGATCTGCAAAAGCAATCACTCCGCCAAGTAAAGCCCGCGACCGCATTGCGGGCACGTGAAGAACGTTCCCCCGAGCAAGTTCGTGCGTTGCTGGTCGGTGATGCTGGTTCGACATTGCATACAGCTCCGGCCGTTCACCGCAGCGAGGCCATCAGGGCCGTAGCTTTTGACAAGGCGATCGTAGATGATTTTCACAGTAGGTGGGATGTGGGAATCCCTCTCCGCTAGGGTGGCGAGTGTTTCTTTCTGATCTGCTAGCAGCCGATCCAATCGCTCTTGGGCGTCGCGTTTGAACTGCTCGAATTCTTGCTGGGCGTTCGCCCATTGCTTTTCGCCATCGGGCAGTTTCGCGGTGCGATCTTCGATCTCCGTGATCGTGTTCAGAATGATGTCTTCGTATTCACCCTTCTTGGCCGTCGCATTGGCAATTTCGGTGGTCTTGAGGTCGAACTCTTTCTTGGAGCTAGCGTTGTTGATGTCCGTCTGAAATTTGGCGAGTTGCGTTTCGGTCTGCTTCAGGGTGATCTCATCTTCTTTCAACTTCAGCTTGAGTTTTTTGATAATCTCGAAGGCGTCTTTGTGGCTCTGCTGGGCGTCCGTCAGTTTCTGTTGCTGGATTTTCAGAACACGCGGTCCGAGGTCGATTTCGGATTGCAGATCGCGTAAGTGCTTGCGAAGCCGGTGGGCGTCTCGGAGGATGAACGTGATCGGGTTGGACATTGGCGGCTCCGAAGTGGCTGGCGTCTTGTTCTAAGTAGTCTAAAGAAAAAAAGCCCACCCGTCGTATCGGATGAGCTTTTGGGTTCGCAATTCTCAACAGACAAGCAAGATTAACCACAGAGGCACAGAGAAAACCAAAACATGTATTTCTGTCTTCTCTGTGCCTCTGTGTCTCTGTGGTTAATGCTCTTTTAAGGCTTCTTACCCCACCCGTCCAGGAAGCCTTCGAGTTGGCGGCTGCGGACGGGGTGTTGCAGTTTGCGAACCGCTTTCGCCTCGATTTGACGCACCCGCTCGCGGGTCACTTTGAAGATTCGCCCCACTTCTTCGAGGGTGTATGTGTACCCATCACCCAGACCGTACCGGAGTTTGATGATCTCCCGTTCCCGGTAGGTGAGCGTCTTCAACACGTTTTCGATCTTGTCCTTCAGCATCTCGTTCGTTGCGGCGTTGACGGGAGATTCGACGGAATCGTCTTCGATGAAATCGCCGAAGTAACTGTCTTCACTTTCGCCAACCGGACGATCCAGGCTGATCGGGTGGCGCGAGATTTTCAGCACCCGCTTGGTTTCTTCGTAGGTGATGCCGGCGGCCTTGGCGGTCTCTTCGATCGTCGGCTCGCGGCCCATTTCTTGGAGAAGTTTCTTCGAGACGTTGCGGAGCTTCGACATCGTCTCGATCATGTGAACCGGGATGCGAATCGTCCGGGCTTGGTCTGCAATGGCTCGCGTGATCGCTTGGCGAATCCACCACGTGGCGTAGGTGCTGAACTTGAAGCCACGACGATATTCGTACTTATCGACCGCCCGCATCAAGCCGGTGTTGCCTTCTTGAATCAGGTCCAAGAACGACAAGCCGCGGTTGCGGTACTTCTTGGCGATGCTGACGACGAGGCGCAAGTTGCCGCCGGAAAGTTCCCGCTTGGCTTGCTCGTACTCCCCGAAGCGGAGCCGCATGATCCCGACCCGTTTACGCAGGCTCGCAGGTTCTTCGAGCGTAATCAGCATCATGTCGAGGAGTTCTTTTTCGAGATTCGCCTTCTCTTCCTTCGCGGCTTTGATTCCACGCATTGCCGCGATTTCGCAATCGAGGCCGTCCATCCGTGCGCTGATCTGCTCCAACTTCTTCATCAACGGCTGCACTTTTTGCGTGCGGATCGACAGTTCTTCAACCAATGTCACGGTCTTGCGACGACGGGTCTTGAGGCGTTTACGAATTTCTTCCTTGTCGCACTCTTGGGTCCGCTCGTCGATGAGCAGATTGAAGTCATCGACGTTGTGCTCCATCAGCGGTTCCATCGTCCGCAGGTTGTGCGGCATCCGCTGGAGGATTTTGTCTTTTTCGAGGTTCTCGGTTTGGGAAACCTTGATGGTGCGGTCGAACGGCAAGTCGCCGGTTTGCACCCGCTTGAGGGTTTCAAACACGTTGCGGAGCGCGTAATCGCACTCTAACACTTTGCGGCGAAACCGCCGTCGGGTGACTTCGATCTTCTGGGCGAGGGAGATTTCTTTCTCGCGGGTCAGGAGGGGTATCTCGCCCATTTGGGTAAGGTACATCCGCACCGGGTCGTCGATGTGCCGCCCGTCGCCGTCGGTATCTTCAAAGGGAATCTCGGCGTCGGCGACCAGGACTTCTTCCGTGACTGACGCCGTGTCGGTGGTGGTTTCTCCCGCCTCGGCTTCATCAATGATGTTGATGCCAGCCTGTTCGAGATACTCCAAAATCTCTGCGAGGCGGTCCCCGTCGGAGGTAC
>JANLRE010000985.1:0-2860 GCA_031368205.1 Fimbriiglobus sp.
CTGCGTAAGCTGCCGGGTGGGCTGCCAGTGACAGCGGATGACCACCCGACAGCTTACGCAGTCGGTTCGCCGGGATCGAGTGGGTTACTTCTTCAGCCCCAAAATCCAATCGGCCATCAGCGTGAGCGTGGCGGGGTCGAAGGTCACTTCGATCTTGCCGTACTCTTCGACCTTGCCGGTGTTTGTGGGTTGGAACAGGTGGTTGGTGCCGGGGATTTCTTGCGTCTTGAAGTTCTTGTTGCCGCCTGCTTTTAGCGCGGCGGCGATGGCGGCGAGGTTCTCCTTGGCCCGGACTTGGATGTCGAATTCGCCGTTGATGGCCAGCACCGGACACGTCACTTTTTGCAACACCGGCTTGGGGTCGTACTTCAGAAAGTAGTTCATCCACGGCTCGGAAACCTGCGCGACCAGGGCGTCAAACGCTTCGGTTTTGTCGGCTTCAATCGCCTTCTTCTGGGCGTCGGTCAGGCCAGCTAGGAACGTTTTAATCTCCGCCATGAGCTTCGTTTTCATCTCCGCTTCGGGGAGGTTCTCCAGCCCAATGGGGATGATGAGTTCGTTCAACTGAGCCATCAACTTCACAGTTTCGGCAGCTTCATTGGAAGTCTTGAGTAAGTCGGTCGTCTGGGCTTTTATCACTTCGGCGCCCGAGACGCCGGGGCCGGCCATCATCACGATGAAGCCGATGTCGTCGGGGTGTTCCGCCGCGACCATCGGGGCGATCACGCCACCTTCGCTGTGGCCGGCGATGCCGATGCGTTTGGGGTCGAACTCGTTGCGGGTCTTCAGGTATTGCACGGCGGCGTAGGCGTCGGTGGCGAAGTCGGCGGAGGTGGACCCGACGAATTTGCCGCCGGACTTTGCTACCCCCCGGTCGTCGTACCGCAGCACCGCGATGCCTTTTTGCGTGAAGTGGTCGGCGATCACGAGGAACGGCTTGTGTTCAAAGAGCGTCTCGTCGCGGTCTTGCGGCCCGGACCCGGTGACCATCACAATCACCGGGAACGGCCCGTCCCCCTTCGGGATTGTCAACGTTCCTGCAAGCTTGATCTTGGCGGCGGGGTTCTCGAACGTCACGTCTTCGGAAGAGTACGGGTACGGTTTCTTCGGCGTCTGCGGGCGCTTGAGTTCCGCAACTTTGTCCACCTTCTTGACGGTCAGCGGGTAACCCACACCGGCCTGCTTCCACTCGCCGACCGCCGTGGTCCCGTCTTCGGAGATTTTCCCTTCAAACGACGCCATCGCAGGCTTTAGCGTGACGATCAACTTCCCGTCTTTCACCTCGACGGTGTCAAGCGGGATGTCCTTCGCACCCTGGTCCGGGCTGTCCATTTTCGCGCTGAGCTTGCCGTCCTTCTCCGTCACCTTGAACACCAACCGCAGTTCCAACCCGCTCACTTTCAGCGGCCCTTCCCAAATGCCAACGGCACTTTTGGCTTTCGGTTTGTCCTGCGCGGACACGGCCAACGGCAGACCAATCAACACGAGCAAGAGTGAAACAAATCGCAGGCATTTCATGACCAGAAATCCTCGGTAAAGTGGTAGGTGAAGGCGGGTGAATCAGACATGCTCCAGCCCTGGCACGACGGCGTTGGTTAAGTGCTGAATGATACCCGCGATGGCGCCTTGCGGCTTGTTGCCTTTTGCGGGGACGATCCGACACTGGGCAAAGGACGGTGGCAGCGCCCGCTTCTCGGTGTATTCGACGATTCGGTCGAAGAATTTCGGTTCGGCGGCAAAAAGGCGACTGTGGATGAACACCGTCGAGGGGTTGAAGAGGTTAATCACAGCGGCCACGCCGACGGCGAGGTAACGGGCGGTTTCGTGCAGTTCTTGGGTAATCGCGCCGGGCGACGATTGCGCGTATTCGACCACCCCATCGACACTCAACGTTCGTCCAATTCGCTGGGAGACACGAGCGGCGAGGGCGGCATCACTGCACACGGTTTCCAGACAGCCCGTGTTACCGCACCCGCACAGGCGGCCGTTCTCCATGACGGCGGTGATGTGACCAATTTCACCGGCCAAGCCGCTGTGCCCCTTCAAAATTCGCCCGCCGCTCATCACCCCGAGGCCGACCCCTGCCCCGACATCCATCATCGCAAAGTCGTTCAAGCCGACCGCCAGCCCGTACTGCCGTTCCGCGATGCACAGTGCGTGGGATTCTTGCAGCAACACCGCCTCCACACCGAGTCGTTGTTCCAAATCCAGCGCGGGGGTGTGGCCGTTGGTGATGGGTACGTTCGGCGAAAGTACCCCGCAACCGCGTTGGTAGTCCAACAACCCCGGTAACGTGACCCCCAGCCCCAGCGTCGTGACACCCGGCTTCGCCATCGCGTTGCGGCAAGCGGTTTCCAGGCAGTTCAATAACTCGGCATACGTGTCGGGAGTGGAAAGGGAAACCGTGCTGTCCGTGCGAAGTGCGCCGTCAAAGCCCGCCGAAAGGACCGTGCAATGTCCGGCGTCAATGACCACGCCGAGGACTTGGACCCGTTCGGTGGCGAGCCGTAAAATCGGGGCCGGACGACCGCGTGCTGCTAACGGGGCGGCGATTTCTTCCAACAATCCCGAAACGAGGAGCGATGCCACGGCTTTTGAAACGGTCGGGGCGCTCAAGTCACACTGTCGTACCACGTCCGCCCGCGACATCGGGCCTTGCGCCTGAATGACGCGCAGCACGGAGCGTTCGTTGAGCTTACCAACCACACTGGGGCGGATCGACGGAATCAGATTCATTCTCAACCAAGGTACCGAGTTGAACTGGTTGAGGAAAGGGGGTACTCGACGTGTTTGTACTATTCCCGGCGAACCGGCGACGTGAGTCGCCTGGGTGTGAACCAAGCACCCGATTGGGGCAGCC
>JANLRE010000989.1:0-3915 GCA_031368205.1 Fimbriiglobus sp.
AAGACGTGTGGCGTGGCAATGTGAGCGGAAAAGAAAAGTGTTTGACAGCGGTCGGGAATCGGCGCACACTTTTATCGGGCTACCCGTATCACCTATGAGTAACGTTCGATGAAGTCCTTTCTCTTTTCGATGCTGTTCGTCGGCGCGGGAGCGTCGATGGGAAGCGCGGCCGACTTCGAGAAGCCGGTCCGTTTGAAGGCCGGCGGTGCGGTCATTGCGGTTGAAGAACCGGGGTATGCAGCGCCCAGTTGGGCTGACATCAACGGCGATGGCAAACCCGTACTGCTCGTCGGGCAGTTCAACCAAGGCAAAATCCAAGTCTTCAAGCACCTCGGGGGGCAAAAGTTCGCGCCAAGCAAGTGGCTGCAAGCGGGCGGCAAAGACGCTGAAATTCCGGGCGTGTGGTGATGCACGTCCTCGACTCCACAGTTAGTGGACATTGATGGCGACGGGCACCTCGACATTCTCTCCGGATCCTACTCCCGGACGTCGCAAGACATGGCCGGGCTGTTTCAGGTGCTGCGTGGCAAAGCGGACGGCACCTTTGAAAAAGCCGAAATCCTGAAGGGAACCGATGGCGAACCGCTCATTATCCCGACCAAGGACAAGAAGCAACTCATTGAAAAAATCTGCACCCGCCCCTTCGCGGTCGATTTCGACGGGGATGGCAAACTCGACCTCGTCGTGGGCAACTTCAGGGGAACATTCTACTGGTTTAGGGGAGAAGGCAAGGGCAAATTCGAGCCGAAACCCACGCTCATCCTGGCCGACGGCGAACCCTTGAAACTTCCCGGAGCGCACAGCGACCCGTTCCTGATCGACTGGGACGGCGACGGCGACCTCGACTTGGTGAGCGGGGCGAGCGACGGCGGCGTGTACTGGGCCGAGAACACGGCGGGCAAAGGCAAAGTGCCCGAGTTCAAGGGGTTCAAGCCACTCATTGCGCCAGGCGAAAAGATCGATTACACCAAGCCCATCAAGGAAGAAGACCTCACGCGGCCGTCCGGCTCATCCCGAATCTGGATCGCCGACATCAACGGGGACGGCAAGCTCGATATCCTCGTAGGCGACTCGGTCGAACTCCGGTCCCCCGCCAAGGGTCTCACCGAAGAGGAGTACAAGAAGCAGAAGGAAGACTGGACCAAGGAATTCAACGAACTGAGGAAAAAGCTGACCGACCCGGACATCAAGGCCGAGGAACAGCAGAAGATTAACAAGCAATACAACGAACACTACGGGAAGCGTAAAGAGTTCGTCATCGAACGGAGTACGGGTTACGTCTGGCTCTACCTGCAGAAATAAGCCCCACGCCAAATAAAAAAGCCCACGGATCATGATCCGTGGGCTTTACGCACCCTGCCCCAACCGTTTTCCGATCTCCGAAATCAATCATCCGATCCCAGCGTCGGCAGTGCGGCGAGTTGTTCGACGATCTTTTCGTTCAGTTTGGTGCGGACGTTGGACGCGGCGACGCCGAGGGCGTTGGCGATGGAGCGTTCGTCGGACGAGCCGTGGCAAATGATACACACGCCATCAATACCCAACAGCGGCGCGCCACCGGCGGAACTGTGGTGAAGCTTGCCGATCATTTGCTTCAACGCTTGCCCGCCAAGTTCCCGTTCGACACTCAGCGCGCCAATCACTTCTTTGCCGACGAGGGCCATCATGAACTCGAACGCGCCTTCGGCTTGTTTCAGAATCACGTTCCCGACGAAGCCATCGGTCACAATGACATCGCACGCGCCCCGGTGAATGTCACGGCCTTCGACGTTGCCGATGAAGCGGTCGGCGAGCGGGCTGTTGCGGAAGAGTTCGTAGGTCTTGTTGACGAGTTCGTGGCCCTTGCCTTCTTCCTCGCCGACGTTCATCAAGCCGATCGTGGGCTTGTCAATCTTCAGCGCGACCTGCGCGTAGACCGAACCCATCACGCCGTATTGCAGCAAGTGGGACGCCTTCGGAAACACGTTGGCGCCGACATCTAGAATCACGGTACGCCCCTTGGCTGTCGGCATCAGTGCCGCAATGCCGGGTCGGCGCACGCCTTTCAAAAACCGCTTGGTGAACAGCCCGCCGGCAACGATTGCGCCGGTGTTCCCCGCACTGACAAGGCCATCGACCTGCTGCATGACGAGCAGTTTCCAGGCGCGCGCAATCGAGTTATCGGGCTTTTTGCGGAAGGCTTCGACCGGCTTTTCCTTCATCCCGACGACATCGGGCGAATGTACGACTTCGAGCCGTTCCTTGGAAAAACCCGAGGGAAAATCCGCAATCGCCGAGAGAATGGGATCAATTTGCAATTGGTCGCCGATCAGCACGACTGTGAGATCAGGTGTAGCGGTCAGCGCGCGAATGGCCCCGGCCACATTGGGCTGGGGTCCGAAGTCGCCGCCCATCGCGTCCAGAGCAATCCGCATCGGATTACGCCCCTTGTGCCGTCTTCTCGACCATGACAACCGCTTCCCGACCGCGGTAAATCCCGCAGTTCGAGCAAACGCGGTGCGGCATCACGGGTTCGTTGCAATTCGGACAATATTGCACGCCAAGGCCCTGCCCCAGGTTGTGGTGACTGCGGCGGTGGCCTTTTTTGGCCTTGGAGGTGCGTCGTTTTGGGACTGCCATCGTTCAACTCAGGTTAAAACAACCACGTGGATGCAAACGGTCATGATAAGACACCCCGTCGCCCTGTCAAGCGACGCCCGACTTGTGGCAACGGGTGTCATTAAATTCTACGGGCCTCGGAAAAGCAATTTTCACCACAGAGACACAGAGGCACCGAGCCATCCAAAACCAATTTGAATGGATTTCTCGGTGCCTCTGTGTCTCTGCGGTAAACATTCGTGCTATGATCCCTAGCAGGGTGTTGAAAAACTCGCTGCGTTTATCTAAGGGTTGAAAACTCGAAGGCATTACAGCCTTCAATGTTGCGTCTTTAATCCCGTTGCGTGGTGCGACTCGAACGTCACGATGCTTCGGTTCTGTGACTCTCCAGAGTTTTTCAACACCCATCTAGCGGTTCCGGTGGAGTAAAACCTGTGAAATGAACGGCAGTGGTGTTCAAATCAATGGCGTGAAGCCGGAGGCGAGCATGTGTGGCCGAGATTGGTTCATCGCTGGTGCGCGTGTTTTCGGACTTTGGGTTCTTTATAACGGCTTCAGTCACACGATGGCCGTGGTGGAGTTTCTGTTGCCCATCGAGCAACCCGATCGAGTCACGTATGCACCGGGGACGTATCTACTCTCTGCGACATGGCATTTGTGTTTCGCGTGGCTACTCATTTTCAAAACACGCACTTTAGCGTGGCTGGTGGGGTACACCAACGACAAGACGGCTGGCTCACCACCGTCGTAATCTGGAGCATCGCCCGATGGATCGCCGTACTCAGCGGCATGGTGCCGGTGCGACGGGAGTCAGAGAATTACAACCCCGTAGAATTGTAACCCTATGGGGTTGACTCCAATCCCTTTTCAGCCGATACTGTGAGTAGCACTAGCGGGCAGTGTAGCCGTATCCAACCGGTTTTGGAACAAGACATTGACCTCGTCCGTGAACGGTTCGGGTACCCCGAGCTCCGTGCTTTTAGAAAATCCAATCGCGGGTGGCATTAGCCACCCGCGATTTTTTATGGCATATGACTGACACCAATCACTCGTTTAGTAATTAGTTTGTAGTATTCATTGTCTCCGTCGAGCGATCGGGACACTGCTCCGCAAACCATATCAACAAGCTGAATCATACTGTCGGCGTGAGATTTCCCAGATTTTACAGTCTTTATCAATTTGGCGCCCGGCTTACGCGATGAACTGAGCGATAGAAACCCAGAACGGAGATGCTCGACAAAGGTCGGATCAGTTGTTTCGTCATAAACAACCCGCTCATACAATGCGGACTCTCGACACGCTTCTGCGATGAGGTAG
>JANLRE010000998.1:0-1859 GCA_031368205.1 Fimbriiglobus sp.
TGGGGTGTCGCTGCGCTCAACCCCAGGCTAATCGCTGGCATCCCTACCGGGATGCGTTGATTTGGGAGGGTGCTCTTACCTGGGGTGTCGCTGCGCTCAACCCCAGGCTAATGGCTGCAATCCCTTCGGGATAAAAACAACCAGGGGCATACCATCGAGATAAAAACATCCCGAGGCATCCCGGTAGGGATGCTGGCGATTAGCCTGGGGCTGAGCGCAGCGACACCCCAGGTCTTGGTTTCCATCTCGACGACGTGCCGACCTCGTGGCGTTACCGCTTCATGTACTTTGCCGTCGTCAGTTCCATTCCCCCGCCGCTGTTTCTGGACTTACCCCCGACCGCAACGAGTTGCACGGGTTCAGAACGACACGCCGCCGCGAATTCTTTGCTGACACCGTCCAAAGTGACGGTCCTGTCTGTGATGACTTCGGCGGATATCTGGCTGTCCGCTGCACAGATTGCGGCGACAATCGTGACGAGGATGATCGCACTACTTCCCAACGTAATATTCATGCTTAAATTCCGATCGTATTGATCGAGAAGCGGCCCGCCGATGCCGCCGAGGATCGTGAGTGCCAGACCGATCACCCAAATTTTTATCGCCCATTTTCCACAGTCAGTGTGACGGTCACAGACTGGCATGTTCAGCAATGCCGTGCTTCGCAACGTGTATTTCAGCAACAACCAAATGGGAATGCTGATCACGATGAATACACCAACCCAACCGGGGTACTTGGAATACTTCTTCAATTCTTCGTGGCTCGCTTCTTCGCCACAATAGGCACAAACGAGTGGTAAGTCGTGGGAATCCGACAAACGAATTTTAACGCTGGCCATCACTGCCTCGGATCGAACGCGCTGCTGACTCACGAAACACACCGGAAGCGTAGAACAGCATCACATCTCCGCAAGGGGTAGCCCTTGACCAACGTTCGCAAGTCACCCGATCGTCTTAAATTTCCCACCCCGAATCGCCTCAGTCCGGCAAGATTTTTCCGATGCGCTGTTGCCGTGGCGGGGTTTGCCCCTTATTATCTTCTCAAACCCTGTCGGTGTTCCCGACGGTGGTTTGTTTGACTGGTGAGTATCTTATCCAGAGTGGCTGAGGGTTTAGGCCCGACGACGCCACAGCAACCGGCCTGAGCGTTCACCGCCCGGTGAATTCCTAGGTGCTGGTGCTAACTCCTACTCGATGATTGCGGTTCGGGTCACACCGAATTGCTAGTCGGGGCAGATAAGATACCGTGCAGGACGATCGCAATAACGCGCAAACCCTGCCGTTCTCTTATCTCACCAGCCGCAGTTTCGGTGGTTTTGCACCGCACGCGGCCCCGGCATACCTTGAGTAAACCTGGATTGATGTTCACCCCAACCTGATGCAATCGCACGGCGTTGATACGCCACGCGAACCACTGGAAAAGGTGTCATTGTGGCCGTCTCCGACTTTGCGATCGGTTTGAAGTGTAAGGTCTGTGGCAAGCTGTACCCGAAATCCCCGATCAACTTCTGCACCGACGACTTCGGACCGCTAGAAGTGGCCTACGACTATGCCGCGATTCGACCGCACATCAGCCGCGCCAAAATTGAATCGCGGCCCCGGAACATGTGGCGGTACCGCGAACTGTTGCCCATCGACGGCGAACCGACGGTCGGCCCCCAAGTCGGCGGCACGCCGTTGATCCGTGCCGATCGGTTAGCAGATGCATTGGGTGTCGAAAAGCTGTGGATCAAGAACGACGCGGTGAACTTCCCGACGCTGTCGTTCAAAGACCGCGTTGTCAGCGTGGCCCTTTCCAAAGCCCGCGAGTTCGGCTTCCGCACCGTG
This sequence comes from Fimbriiglobus sp., assembly GCA_031368205.1. Classification (GTDB taxonomy): domain Bacteria; phylum Planctomycetota; class Planctomycetia; order Gemmatales; family Gemmataceae; genus Fimbriiglobus. Next base: position 1,827 of record JANLRE010000998.1, read on the forward strand.
GGCTGTGCCAGCACCGGGAACCTCGCCAACAGC
>JANLRE010001006.1:0-3996 GCA_031368205.1 Fimbriiglobus sp.
CAACGCTCCGTGGGCTTTCATTGACCTTTTGGATTCGTTGAACTACCCCCTTGTGAAACTCGTATTCATCATGCACTCACTTGTTCTTGTGGAGTCGGGCCGATGCGTCAGCGATTGGGGATTTTGTTTCTGGTGGGCATGGTGTTCCTGGCGGTGGGGTTCTTGCTCGTTTTTTTGCAGAAGCACCGGGCGAACCAGAACTTGCTGTACTCGATTAATAACCTGCGGGAACTGTCGCAATTTGCGGAACTCCACACGTCCACGTTGACGGGGCCGCTGAAGACCGACCCGGAGGCGAAGTGGAAGCTGGCCCAAGACCCGAAGTTCAAGCCGACGCCGCTCGACAAGCTCCGGGAAATGGGCGTTCAACCGCACATCCCTGCCGGGACGATTTTCAACGCTGCGTTGCCACCCGAACGGCGGCTCAGTTGGGTGGTGCCACTGTTGCCGACGTTCAACCAATCGCGGCAAGACACGATGAGCATCGTGACGCAGATCCATCAATCCGCTGCCTGGGACACGGAGCAAAACCAGATCGCCTCCCAAAACCCGGTCTTCACCCTTGTGAGCTACGCCAACCCGCCACCGCTCCAACCCGGTTTGCCCGCAGTCACACAATTCGTTGGCATCGGCGGAGTCGGTGCGAATGCGGCCCTGTTGCCGTCGGGTGATCCGCGTGCCGGTTGCTTCCGGTACGACATACCAACGCCGTTTTCCGCCGTCACCGATGGCCTCGGTCAAAGCATCCTGTTCGGGGAAGTCTCGCAGAATCTGGGTCCGTGGATTCAGGGCGGCCCGAGTACGGTGCGGTCCTTGGATACATCACCGGATGCCAGACGCCCGATTGGTCCCGGTGGGCAATTCGGTGGCAATCACGTTGGTGGGGGACTGTTCGCTTATGCGGATCATTCCGTGCGGTTGCTCACGGAACGCACCAACCCCACGGTACTGGCTACGATGTTCACGATCGCTGGTGGCAGCGGCGACACATTGCCCGGAGAGTAGCCCGCTGAACCGTCTCACACTCTGTTTGTGTGCTAATCTTTCGCCAAGCCATGAACTGATTGGCACGGCGTAGACATGTGACGGGTGGAGCAACCGATGAGCAAGCGCATTCTGGGTATCTTGGTGTTGGTCGGCATCGTCGGCGGTGCGGTGGCCGGGAGCAAGAAGACTGATCCGGACATCCTCGCCAATGTCGGTGCCGTCGTCGGCCAGAAAGTGAAAAGTTCGTTGCCCGATCGCTCCAAAGTGGCTGCCCCCCTGACGGCATTCAAACTCAGCGATCGCTTCCCCGTTGAAGAACAAGTCCGCGTGCGAATCCAGTGCGACAAAAGCATGAACGGCGCAACGGTGGATGTCGCCTCCGGTGCCAGTGCCGGTGAAGTGAAGCTACGCGGGATTGTGAGTACGGTGGCGTTGCAAAAACGTGCCGTGGAGATTGCCGAAGGCACCGTCGGGGTGGAGAAGGTGATTAACGAAATCGCGGTACCAGAGTGAGAAAGCAAGAAAGCCCATGAACGATCGTTCATGGGCTTTCTGTGTTCATTGTTGGTTGTACTTCCGCTCCAGTGCCAACCGCATCCGGAACGAAATGCCGATTCCGGGGAACACGAGTCGGCATAATCTTCGCAGCGCTTGGGATTCGAGCAAGGCGCGGAAGCCGTCGTCGCCGATGGGGTTGTGGCTCAGGTCTAGCACATTGAGGCGAGACAATCGTTGCGAGCGGGCGAGGCGTTCGAGACCGGCGTCGGTGATGTTGTTGCCGGTTAATCGCAGCAGACGTAAGCCCATCACGACCGGCGACAACGCCAACACTTCGACGCCTTCATCGCCGAGATCGTTGTAACTCAAATCCAGTTCGCGGACCCCGGCCGTCGTTAGATCTCCCAACAACACACGCAGCGCGGCGGCGGTCAGGTTGTTCCCGGCCAAGTCAAGATTGCCGACGCGCAACAGCGTTGACGGGCGATCCACGGTGAACAATCGCGGCACACCAAGGCGGTTGCCGGCCAAGCCCAAACGATCCAGTAGTGGCAGCGTGGCCGAGTTCGCAATCGCGGTCGCGCCGATCGCACCGATGGCGTTGCCACCCAGTTCGAGTCGCCGCAAATGACCAAAGCGCGGAGCTTGCCCCAGAACGCGGCCACTGGCTTCGGTCAGTTCATTTTCGCAAAAGTCCACGTCTTCGAGTTGCACCAACGATGCGGCTGCCGCAAGCCGTTCGATCCCCGCATCGCCAATGTGATTTCGCCCGATCCGCAACACCTTGAGGTTGGCCAAGTGCGGTGAATCCCCGATCGCGCGGGCGAGGTTTTCCCGCAAGTGTTGGCCGTAAATCGTCAAGCCGCTCAGCTTCGACAACTGGGGAGAAACCATCACAGCGGTCAAATGGCTGGCTGCATCCAGTAAGTGCAAATGGCGAATCGGACCCGCTGCGAAGAGCTGATCCGGGTGGGCCAGGAATTGCCGCGCCGTCACCTTCACTTCATCGACGAAGCCGCGACGGAACACCGGGCCGGTCGCCAACCCGCGAAACGGCTCCGCCCACAAATCCGCGTACCGGCTCAACAAATCACCTTCGACCCGGAGCAGTTCCGAACTTCGCAGGTCGTACTCCGGCAGCCGGGCCAGTGCAACCTGCACCCGGATGAACTCGCCACGCGGGTCACCGATTTCATCGAGCCAATCTGCAAAAATCAACCGCGGCCCGTCATCGTCCGGAACCTCCCGAATGCGGACCAAAAACCCCTCCGCATCGGCGTGCATGGCTGGCCCTCAAGTGTTCAGGAAATTCGCCAACAGCAAAAATAGCACATCCCTTGCAACTTCACTGATTTTACCGCGATTCCGCCAAGTCCTGCGGTGAGTCTGCCGATATTACGAGGTGTAGCGATTCACCATGCGAGGTTTTCCGAATGCGCTGCGGGGTGTGGTTCCTGTTGCTGGCGTGTTCGCCGAGTTTGGCCGGGTGCCGTAGCGCGTGCCCGCAGCCGTTCGTGATCCCGGCTTCGCCGGTGTTGCCAGTCGTCGAACGCAAACTCACTCCGCCGGATGTCTCGAAGCTCGCCGATATCGCCCCTTTGGTCACTAGCGAGCCGTATCACCGCTTGACGGCGGACGAGTGTCAGTCGTTGGCCTGCTGTCATTCGTCGATTGCAAATCTCATTGACGTGACTGCCCAGGGTTCACCTCGCCACTCGATCACCACGGCGAAGGCGTCCGTCGAAAATCTCCGGCAGATGACGGCGCGATACCTCAGTCTCGAAGCCCGTAACCGGACTGCGGGCGCGGCGTTAGACTTGTATTACCGGCTGCAAGAAGCGGAACTGTTGGCCGATGTCCTGGCGAAAAGTCTTGCGGAAGTGGATGCCGTTGTGCTGGCAACGGACAAGCTTCGTGCCAACGGCTTCAAGGACGGACCCGCGTTCTTGACGCTGCGGAAACAACAAATCGAACTTCGGTCCGATCACGTCCGCTTGCAAGCCGGCATTCGCAAACTGAACACGGAATTGAAGAGCCTGTTGACGCTCGAAGCGACACCAGGGTTGTTGCTGCCTGTCGATGTCATCCAAGTGTCAGTGGAACCGCTCAGCGCCGCCCAGGCGGTGCAAACCGGGTTACGAACACGCGCCGACTTACAACTGCTGCGCAACTTGTTGGCCTGTTTGAACCCATCCACCGCCGATGCGATCCGCCACACGGTAGCGGGACTTGTGCCACCACTCGGTGCGATTACCGTGGTGACGAACACGGTTGCACCAGGGTTGCGCACGCTATTCCCCGGTTTCACGAACTCGAATGAAAATGGGGTGCGAACGCAACTCCAGACCTTACTTGTGAACCGTGAAACGGAAGTAGCGAAGGACATCACGGCCAATGTCGAAGAGTGGAACAGCCAACGGGAACTTGTCGCACTCGTCAGCCAACACGTGAAGATGGAACGGGGTCATCTCGAAGAATTGCAGATTAAGCAACGCAACGGATTGCCGGTCG
>JANLRE010000781.1:0-1829 GCA_031368205.1 Fimbriiglobus sp.
GTTGCCCCCCGCACCCGGTTGATTCCGTGTCACTTCGATCTGATCGGTGATCTCCGTCACGGGCCAATTCTGCGCACTCTCGACGCGGCTGGGAATGTTGCCCGGCCACAGGTGCCGCTTCTTCGTGTTCTCGTTCGCCCACCACGCCAGCAGTTTCGGGTAGCTCTGTTTTTCTTGCTTGATCGGCCAATAAAGTTGTGGTGTGAAATAGTCAATCCACCCCTCGTTCAACCACAACTTCGCGTCGGCGTACAGCTTGCCGTACTGGTCGAAGCCCGCAATTCCTGCGGGATGGCCGGGCCGCCAGATTCCGAACGGACTGATACCGACCTTTACCCAAGGCTTTGCTTTCTTGGTGTCCGCGTACAACTTCTTCACGAACGTGTTGACGGCATCCCTGCGCCAATCGTCGCGCAATAGCTTCCCGCCATCCTGTTGATACTTCTCCCAGGTGTCGTCATCGGGAAAGGGTATCTCTCGCTTCGCAGCATCCAGTTCGGAGTACGGGTAGAAGTAATCATCCAGATGGATGCCATCGAGATCGTACCGCGCCACGACATCGCGGATCACTTCCAACGAGTGGCGCTGGGTGTCCGGGTGGGTGGGGTTGAGCCAGTAATGCTTGCCGTACTTCTTCGCCAAGTCCGGGCGGGTTTTGGTAATGTGTGTTGGCGACGGTTCCGACTTCGCCGTCGGGGTCCATGCCCGGTAGGGGTTGAACCACGCATGGAGTTCGAGACCGCGTTTGTGCGCTTCTTCAATGGCGAACTTCAGCGGATCGTACCCCGGTGACTTGCCTTGTTCACCAGTTAGGTACTCGGACCACGGCTCCAGCTTGGATTCATAAAACGAGTCGCACATGGGCCGGACTTGCAACACGATGGCGTTGAAGTTCAACTTCCGGAACTGATCGAGAAGCGAGACGAGTTCTTGTTTCTGTTCGTCCGCCGTCAGACCGCGTTTCGACGGCCAATCAATGTTGGCCACGGTCGCCACCCAGACGCCACGGAACTCTCGTTTCACCGGGGGCGGGTCGGCAGCGTACAGCGGAAATGCGATTAGAAGTGCAGGCAGCACGATAAAAAGCCGGGTCACGGCAGAACCTCTGTGGCGTAGGCGAGGCGGGCTGAAGTAACATACCTAGCGTACAGATTCTCGATTGCGTGGGAGAACCGACCATGAACATGCGAATCGACACCGTGCCGATCCATTACCCGGACAGTGATGGAAAGCCAATGGCCGAGAACACGCTTCAAGCCGAGTGGATCGTCACGATCCACGGCAACCTGGCGATCCTGTTCAAGGATAACCCGAATGTGTTCGTGGCGATGGACAATTTCATCTATCCGGTAGTTGGTGATAACACGATCTGCACCGCCCCGGATGTCTACGTCGCATTCGGTCGGCCCAAGGGCCATCGCGGCAGTTACAAAGTGTGGCAAGAAGACAACATCTTCCCGCAAGTCGTGTTCGAGATTCTGTCGCCGGGCAACAGACGCAAAGAGATGCGGTTGAAGCGAACGTTTTACGAGAAGTACGGGGTGGAAGAATACTACGTCTACGACCCGGATCGCAACACGTTTGAGGCATGGGTTCGCCAGGACGACAAACTGCTCTTACAGAAGTCGATTCCTGTCAGTACGAGCAACCGACTCGGGATCCGCTTTGACTTGTCCGGCGAAAAACTAGTGATCTCCGGACCAGGGGACGAACCGTTTTTGACGTTTGTCGAGAGGGACGAACTGCAACAGAATCGCGTCAACACTGAGAAGAAACGCGCGGACGCCGAGAAAAATCGCGCGGACGCCGAGAAAAATCGCGCCAACACT
>JANLRE010001029.1:0-1047 GCA_031368205.1 Fimbriiglobus sp.
CCCCATGCGGTTTCTCAATCGAGTCCCATCGCCAAATCGGCACTCAATCCAACAAATGACCTCGATCCGGAAGTCGAACAACTCCTCAATCAACTCCTCGAACAAGCTGATGCGGCCCGCGCCGCTCTAGTGAATCTCCCCGTTGAAAGCCGCGAGTCGGCCACCGTTGTAGGTTAGCTGGGAAGTTTTCCTGGTTCACCCGGTGACGTTCGATGATTCCACGCGATGAAATCCTGGCCCGGCTTCGTGCGCAAATTGCTGCCGGGAGGCCGATCATCGGCGGGGGCGCGGGGATCGGGCTGTCGGCGAAGTGTGCGGAACTGGGCGGCATTGATCTCATCATCATCTACAACTCCGGTCGGTTCCGGATGGCCGGTCGCGGGTCGTTGTCCGGGATGATGCCCTACGGCGATGCGAATCAAATCGTCATGGACATGGCGCGGGAAGTGTTGCCAATCGTGGAACACACGCCCGTGCTGGCCGGCATTTGCGGCACCGACCCGTTCCGCGTCATGAAACGCTTCTTACTGGATGTGCGGGATGCAGGATTTAGTGGGGTGCAGAACTTCCCCACCGTCGGCTTGATTGACGGCCAATTCCGGCAGAACCTCGAAGAAACCGGCATGGGCTTCGACAAGGAAGTCGAGATGATCGCCACGGCCAGCGACCTCGGGTTGTTGACGTGCCCGTATGTTTTCACCGAACACGAAGCCGAAGCGATGGCGGCTGCCGGGGCGGACGTACTGATCCCGCACATGGGCCTGACCACCAAAGGCAGCATCGGCGCGAAAACCGCGATGACGCTAGTTGAAGCGGTTGCGCGGGTGCAAAGTCTGTGCGACGCCGCCAAGCGCGTGAACCCGGACATCCTCGTCCTGTGCCACGGCGGCCCCATTTCCGAACCGAGCGACGTGCGCTACGTCCTCCAAAACACCAAAGGCGTCGTCGGCTTCTTCGGCGCCTCCAGCATCGAACGCCTGCCGACGGAAGTGGCGATCACCAACTGCGTGAAAGAGTTGAAGGCGCTGCCGCTGCGCTAGCCCATCT
>JANLRE010001032.1:0-1568 GCA_031368205.1 Fimbriiglobus sp.
CGGTCAGCGCAACGGCGTTGGTTGTCACGATGTTGGTGAACAGACCAGTCAGAGTCGGGTCGGTGGTCGCCGTCAGAAAGATCACCCGATCCGCGCCCGCCGCAAAATACGCCTTATCCGCGAACAGGTCGTACATCGCTCGGGCATCGGCTTCCGCAGTCGGACGGGCCTGAATGGTGGGGTCGGTAAATTCGCCCACGCCCACCAGCACGACGAACGGCCCTTGCCGTGGCCCGCCCGGTTCATCGGCGCGGCCTGAAGAACAACTTCCGGCCACGACAAAGGCAGCCAGAAGGGCAGTGATCCAAACACGATTCATGAGAAATTCATCCTTTCCACAGAACGGTCAAAGGCCAGATTTGGACCCACCCGTTTGACTGAGTGTGGTCATGGGGCTGGTGAAGAAGTCATGCAGCATCATACACCGAGACAACGGCCGCACGATTCGCCGTCCCAGACTCTGCAACTTTCCACATTCAATTGTGCGCGCGGCCGTCACGAATCGTCAACAGCGATTTCAAATCTGCTAGCCGCGTAATGCGATCCGGTTCAGTATCTCGATGCCCCGCTGTAACACCTCGTCGGACGCGGCGTAGGAGATTCGGAAGTGAGTGTCACGCTTGCTGAATGTCCCACCGGGGATGATGAGCAAGTTGTTTTTAATCGCCTCAGTGACGAATTCAGTCCCGGTACCCCACGGCGCTTTCGGAAAAAGATAGAACGCCCCACCGGGGATGGCGAACTCGAAACGATCGCGCAACCCCGCCTCGAGCAGATCCCGTTTTCGTTTGTAATCGGCCACAATTCCGGACGCATCGAAGTCCATCGCGGCAATCCCGGCGTGTTGCACGATGCTCGGAGCGCACACGAACGTGAACTGCTGGAGCTTCGTCATTTCCTCGATAATCGCCTTGGGGCCGTGGGCGTACCCGAGTCGCCAACCCGTCATGCCGTAGGTTTTCCCGAACCCTTCCATGACGAGAACGTTCGCATCGAATTCCGCAGGTGAATGAGCAGGGCCGTCGTAATGGAACGCCCGATAAATCTCGTCGCTGATGACCAAGATGCCCCGTTCGCGGCAGACTTTGATGACCTCTTTCACCGCAGCAACCGTGTTCACCGCCCCGGTTGGATTGGCGGGGCTACAGAGCATCACCACTTTGGTACGCGGCGTGATGGCGGCACGGATTTTGTCCGGATCAATGTCGAACGTGGGGTAGGTGTCCACGGTCACCATGTGTCCGCCGGCCAACTGAATCATGTTCGGGTAACTGACGAAATAGGGATCGAGAACGATCACCTCATCGCCGGGGTTCACGGTCGCCAACAGTGCCAACAGTAACCCGCCACTCGTGCCGCTGGTGACGAGAACGTCGCGGTCTTGGGAGGGGAATCGTGCTTGGACATCGAGTTTGAGTTTGTCCCGAAATTCCGCCGTCCCTTGGGTGACGGTGTACCCGTTCAGTCCCCGATCAATCGCGCTTTTCGCCGCCACTTTGATCGGCTCCGGGACATCGAAGTGCGGTTGGCCGATGCTGAGGTTCACCGGGTCTTTCAGCGACCGACCC
>JANLRE010001113.1:0-2630 GCA_031368205.1 Fimbriiglobus sp.
GTTTCACAAAAGCGATTTCACCACAGAGGGCACCGAGAGCCACGGAGTAAAACCAAAACAATTTTTGTTGGATTTCTCTGTGGCTCTCGGTGCCCTCTGTGGTGAATCCTGGTTTTAGATTGAATTAAACAGCGTGCGCGAGCAGGACTTCCGCGAGAATGTCGCAGCCTTCGTCGATTAGCTCGTCGGGGATGTTGATTGCGGGGAGAAGCCGGATCACGTTGCCGTGGGTGCAATTGATGAGCAGCCCGCGACTGAGGCACTTTTGCACGATCGGGGCGCCTTCCGTCGCCAGTTGCACGCCGATCATCGCACCCAGGATGCGGATGTCGGTGATGAGCGGGCAGGTTTCTTTGAGGGCGGTGAAGCGATCGCGGAACCGCTCACCGACTTGCAGGGCACGGTCCAGTAGTCCTTCGCTCTCGATGGTTTCGATCGTGGCAATCGCGGCACGGGTGGCTACCGGGTTGCCGCCGAAGGTCGATGCGTGGGTGCCGGGCTTGAGCTTTTCGGCCACGTGCGGCTTGGCAATCACGCCGCCCAGTGCGATGCCGCCCGCCACAGCTTTGGCCAGCGTGACCACGTCCGGGATCACGTCCCAGTGCTGGTGGGCGTACCACTTGCCGGTCCGCCCCATGCCGGTTTGCACTTCGTCGAACATCAACAACAGGCCGTGTTGATCGCACAGTTTGCGGAGTCCTTCCAGGAACCCCGTGGGCGGCAGGTTGATGCCGCCTTCGCCTTGGATCGGTTCGATGAGAATCGCGGCAGTTTCGGCGTCGATCAGCTTGGAGACGGCTTCGAGGTCACCATACGGTGCGTACAAAAAGCCCGGCAACATCGGCTCCACGCCGGCGTGGTACTTCGGCTGGGCCGTGGCCGAAAGCGCGCCCATCGTGCGGCCGTGGAAGCTGTTCGTGAACGTGATGACCTTGTACTTGCCCTTCGGCTTGCCGTTCAACCGGGCCAGCTTGATCGCCGCTTCGTTTGCTTCCGCGCCGCTATTACAAAAGAAGCAGACGCCACCCCAGCCCGATTTTTCGCTCAACTGTTCGGCGAGGAGAACTTGCGGTTCGTTGTACCACGTGTTCGGGACGTGAATGAGCGTGCCGACTTGCTCCCGCACCGCTTCCACAACACGCGGCGGGCAGTGCCCGAGGATGCCGCAGCCCCAACCGGGGAAGAAGTCGAGGTACCGATTGCCTTCCGCGTCCCACACCCACGACCCCTCGCCCCGCACCAAGCAGACGGGGTACCGGGTGTAATTCCCGATCACGTACTTCTTGGCGCGGGCGATCACTTCTTCGGACGAAAGCGTTTCGACGGTGGTAGTAGACATGGCGTGCAGTTCATTCTCCCGCGTGAAGTTAACCCAAAACATTGAACCACGAATAGCACGAATCAGACGAATAAAACCAAAATCAGGATTCACCGCAGAGTCGCAGGGAGCGCAGAGAAGACCAAAACAGTTTTTTATCTCTGCGCGCTCTGCGACTCTGCGGTGAACATTGCTTCTGCTTGATTCGTCTTATTCGTGTGATTCGTGGTGAACAATTTCAGTTCCTAGAACACGATCGGAAATAAATTCGTTGAGCAGGGCATACGGTTGGCGGCCGTCCAGGATCACAGCACGTTTCGCGCCGGCGTCGAGGCTCTCAAAGCACGCTTCCACTTTCGGAATCATTCCCCCGGCAATGACACCATCGGTCAGCAGTTGTTCGCACTGGCGGCGCGTTAATCGGGCAAAAAGTGAGGCGGGATCAGTCACGTTCCGCAACACTCCGGGCGTGTCCGTCAGGAAAAACACGGTCTCCGCTTGCAGCGCCCCAGCTATTGCTGAGGCAACCGTGTCCGCGTTGACGTTCAGCCAACCGCCGTCGGTGTCGATGGCGAGCGACGGGATGACGGGGATTTCCCGACCGATTTCGACGATCTCGCGGAGTGCGTCCGCGTTGACACGGGTGACTTTGCCGACTCGCCCCAAGTCCACGGGTTGCAGATCCAACCCCGGCAACATCAGCCGTTCGCCGTGAAGGGGAAACTCACTGATGTCGCTTTCGCCGTTGAAACCGAACGCGAGTTCGTCGAGGTCTTCAAGTTGGCGGACTAACCCCGCGTTCAGTTCGTGCAACACGTCCACGACGATTTGCAACGTGGCGTCGTCCGTGTAGCGGCGACCCAGGACTTTCTTGGGCGTCAGGCCGGCGGTTAGCATCGCGCGATCAATCGGCTTGCCGCCACCATGCACCAAAATTAAATTGACACCCAGCGTGCGAAGCGTGGCCACCGACTGTAACGTGCCGCGTGTAACGGTCGGCTCTTCCATCGCACTGCCGCCGAGTTTGACAACGACGATGTGGCCCCGCATCGAACGGGCTTGAGTGGCCGCCCGGATTAAATTTTCCGACGGTGAGGAGTTTGCGATCATCCGGGCAAAGTTTCGAGGGTGCGCGAACCGAAAAACCAATAGTACGAACCCCACCCGGTATCGTCAACAGCGTACACCGCAAGTACGAGAATCTCCGGGAGACGCCGTTGCTTTGCGGTACGGGCTACACTATCGTGAACATGTGTGGTGAGTTTTAACCTTTTCCCTGGAGTTCCCACTATGGTGCGGAAGTTACTGGCGC
>JANLRE010000003.1:0-1476 GCA_031368205.1 Fimbriiglobus sp.
CAACGCGGGATCAGTTGGTTCGCCACCAAGAGATCGATCATCAACGACGCCCTGCGAGCCTACCTCGCCAAACCCTTCATCCTGCTCCCAAACATGGCAACTGCGTAACATCTAGCCTTATTCCTATTCGTCTGATTCGTGTCATTCGTGGTGGAAATCCGGGTTAAGCCGCGTTGCGGTAGGGCAACACTCGTTGCCACCATTCACTGGACTTGGTGTCGTGATGATGGGATCGGGACTTCTTGTGGGAATGCTCTTCGTCTTCCTCGTTAGATACGGGACTTGGTGTCGTTTGGGATTGTACGATTATCCCGAGTAGCGAGACCGCAATCACGCCGCCGTTCAGGGCGGCTGTGTGGTCACGGACCCATGCAACCATGTCCATCTGGGTGAATTCTTCGATCAGCACGAACGCGAAGTGCCACGATACGAGCACCCCTACGAAGCTGGTGGTGAGCATCGTCCAAAAGCGATACAGGACCACTCCCATTAGCCCACCCGACAGAAAGACTGCCCAGAGTTCTTGGGCTTGCGGGAAGACCGCTTGAACAGCAACCCATGCCGCAATGCCGCCGGTGACGAACGACAACACTTTTGCCAATTCGAGTGCCAACATCCCCGCCGAGACGGCCAACAACACGCCGACGACCATGACTTGCTGCCCGCCAGCCGCTTTGCCCGCACCCAGTCCGACCAACCCGGCTGCCAAGGTGATGCCAAACACCACCCAAAAGCGGTGCCACCGCCAGCCCACCGCCCAAAGTAGCAACCCGACAAATAACAGAAACCCACACGCACCCAAGGAGAGTCCTTTTGCGGCGGCCAAAACATCCGGTAGGATCAACTGCATAGCGGATGTTCCTGAGATGGTCCAACGATTTCGGAGCGGGCAGGAATTCTGCTATCGTAAATTAGCGAATTTGAACAGTTCCTGTCAACCGATTCAGTGGGAACTATCAAGATGTCAGTCAAGAGTGTCGGATATTCGCGCACCTCGTACTAGGCGCATCGGTAGCGCAGAGCGGTGACTTGAGCAAAACCGGATTTTTTGTTGCATCGGCTTGCACGGGCGCGTGTCATGACCTACAAACTTGGTGTCTCCGACATCGGCAACGACGAACGAGACGAGTGATCTGCAGTTTTTGTGCAGGCTGCTTCTGCCGCAAGGCAGGCACACTTTACCGTGTGCTTTTTCCGTTCCGAGGGGGGAACGGTTTAAGCTGCCAGGCTACCCAAGGGATGGACGGGACCCGCGAGTACGTTTGGTGCCCGGACACTGAGGAATCAGTGTCCGGTTTTTTTTCGTACACACAGCCAACTTTACCGCGAAGCGGTAATGCCCCTGTGATCGGTTTTCATGTCACCACTTGTCACCCGTCGCGGTTCACGCAATCAATCAACTGTCGCAATCGGCCTTGGTTCATGCGATCGAAGCGGAACTTTAGCCGTGGCAGGTGGGCGTGGGCAACTTCATTG
>JANLRE010000004.1:0-3519 GCA_031368205.1 Fimbriiglobus sp.
CAACGCGGGATCAGTTGGTTCGCCACCAAGAGATCGATCATCAACGACGCCCTGCGAGCCTACCTCGCCAAACCCTTCATCCTGCTCCCAAACATCGCAACTGCGTAACATCTAGTCTTGTTGAAATTTGGTTTTCTGGAACTTACTTTTGTTGCTCATGTAGCACCCCTTGTGTCCACAGAGTGGCCCCACCCGTCGGTCAGGGCCACTTGTATTACATTGTGACGGATTTTGACTAACATCTCTCGATTGGCAGAATAGCCAATTTCATTTTTGTGCTGCAATTGCCCGACAATTATGCCGGGGTGGATTTTGATTTTATTGGCGAATTGATTGACCCTTTCTTTTGAGTACAGTGGGCCGACACGGAGAATGAACGAATCAAGTTCTTTGGGTGAGATGAGCATTGCTGCCGAGTCACGGTCTGCGCGGCACTCGAATTCGGGTTTGCCATCGAGGTCAAGAGTCTCGACGCCCCGAACGTCGCTATCAACTGACGCAACATCTCGGTGCTTGATGTGGGACAGTTCATGGCCAAGTGTAAACCAAAAGGCGTCGATTCGGTCAAACCTGACGGACATGCCTACCACCGGCGAATCGTCATTTAGCCATGTCGCTATACCGTCTACTTTACCCCCAGATAATGGCTCAACTATCACGAACCGTATGCCATACTTGGCAAGGGTCGCCGGTACTTTTTGAACCTCTTGAGAGTAAGCGGCTAATTTCTTCAACTCTCTTGCGCACTCATCCAGACGCGATTCATTAAAATTGCCTACCATTACAGACTTGGACAATTGCCGAACTCGATAGCACCATGCCAATTGCTGCCCAGTTAATGCAACCATCGGGGCTGACTTACGCATAGCTGCCAAAAGTTCCGGCTGTTCATTGACATTTTTGATCTCAAAAAAATGCGAGACATCTTCTTCCAGAGCAGACATATCATCAGTGTTTCGTACCCAACCACGCTTCTGCATTTCCTTTACTGGCGCCATTGCGAAGATTTTGGTTCGTTGACGAATAGCTCCTGTATCACACCTGACTTGTGAAAGACGGTATTCGGCTTCCCTTTGCATCCACACTGCTGCGGGTATCCCGAATGCAGTTTCTAGTTCCACGGCAATTTCAGGCGACACCTCTTGTTTGCCTTTGAGTAGCTGGCTAATCCGTGTTGCGGTACGGCCAAGTATTTGGGCAAGGTCTTCTTGCGACCACGACCGTTTTTTTAGTTCCTCACGGATAAAGTCGCCCGGCGAAGGTATCGAGATTGGCATAGCGAAAGTCTCTCCATTTATGACTTCCATGAAGTTAAAACCACTGTAAAGTATGGGCTTGTGAAACACAATCCCGAAATATCGCAATTCCGGGATTTTAGATTGCACTATCGAGACCGCTCACGTATAATGTCATTATGAACAAGTTACCCGTCACTTCCCGCGTCGCCATTCTCCGTGCCCTCACTGAGGGGTGTTCCATGCGGTCCACGTCTCGCATGGTGGGCGTGTCGATCAATACCGTCACGAAGTTGCTCATCGAAGCGGGGCGTGCGTGTGCCGAGTACCAGCACGACGCCTTGCGGAACCTGCCGTGCAAACGCCTTCAGCTTGACGAAATCTGGGCGTTCGTCGGGATGAAGGACAAGAATGTCCCGGATGAGCGGAAGGACGAAAGCGGTATCGGTAGCATCTGGACATGGACCGCCATTTGTGCGGAAACCAAACTGATCCCGTCGTGGCTTGTCGGCGCCCGCGACTTGGAACACGCGAAGGCGTTCGTGTCCGATCTGGCGGGGCGTTTATCCTGTCGTGCCCAGATCACCACGGACGGGTTGAAGGCTTACGTCCAAGCGATGGAAGAAGGGTTTAGCGGGGAAATGGACTACGCCGTGCTGCACAAAATCTACGGGGGAACGGTGACGGATGAATCCCGGTACAGTCCGGCACAATGTCTGGGATGCAATAAGAAAGCAATGATCGGTGAACCAGACCCGGAACATATCAACACGTCCTATGTTGAACGGCAGAACCTCACGATGCGAATGCGGATGCGCCGGTTCACCCGGCTCACGAACGGGTTCTCCAAGAAGCTCGAAAACTTGGAACACTCCGTCGCCTTGCACTTTTTTGTCTACAACTTCATCACCCGCCACATGTCCCTTCGGATGCCGCCCGCACTGAAAGCCGGGGTAACGGATCATCTGTGGACATTCGAGGAACTGGTTGAGATGATTGACAGAGTCGAGTGCGAACGAAAAAATAGAATAATTTCAAACTGAGACACTACCAAAACAGTCGATAAGCCAAGATGCTTGCGAACACCAGGACGCAAACCGCCCCACTCACCCAGGACGTGATTCGCCGGCCACGCCGGGACGACGTCGGTAGACTAGCACGTCGGTTGTCCCGATTTCGTCGTCGTGGCATGAGAAGCCCCACTGAACCGGAAGACCTTAGGAATCGAACGCTAACAAAATCAAGCGTGGGGCACGCCGCCACGGCCCCCAGACTAACTCAAGACGACTACTTCTTTTCCTCGACCTTGCTGGCCTTGACCCGCTTCTTGCCCTCCTTCTCGGTAACGCTGCCCGTCACCTTCGCGCCTTCTTTTTTCCCGCCGCCGCACAGCCCTTCGTGGTAGTCTCGGTCGAGACGAAGACCATCGCGGCGTCCGACGGGGTGGCCGAATGTTGGTGTCCGCTCGGCGCCGCTGGGGTCACCGGCATCACCATCCCCGGCATCGCCGGCATTACCATACCCGGCATCGTTTGCGGGACGATGGTGTTGCCAAAGCGCGGGGCTGCGGGTTGCGGCGCGGTGTACACTGGCATCGGAGCCGATTGAGAGCAGCCGCCCCCGCTGCGGACACGGAGGCGGCCGGCCGCATTGGCGTCCACTGTCACCAGCTCCGTCGCGGCGGACGCGCAAGCAAGCATCAGAACTCGATTCATCAAACCTTCTCCTGGGGCCACGTTCGAGACGCGGCCCGGTTCAATCGCCGGAGTTCCGTTGTCACAGCAACGGCTTCTATGCCCCGGCGGTAGTCGGTGCCCCCGGTCGGCCGTTCAAGCCAGCGGGGGGAATTTTTGGCGAGCCACTCTCATCGCCGGGAGGTGGATTCGTGTCGGCGGGCGATGAACCACGATTCGCCACCGTCAGTGGCACCGGGTCATCGACTCGCTTCTGGATGTACCAGGCGTCGTCCCAGACTTCCGTTGAGCCAGCCCGATCCGGCCGATAGACCTTGCCACCGAACAACAGGAATACGGCGGGTGTCACCACCTGATCCATGAGCGTGGACGTAATCAGGCCGCCGATGACGACGACGGCGAGGGGGTGGAGAATTTCCTTGCCGGTCTGCCCCTTGTCGAGGGCGAGCGGGACCAGCCCGATGACGGCGACCGCCGCCGTCATCAGCACCGGGGCGAGACGTTCCAAGCTGCCGCGGACGATCATTTTCTCGCCGAACGCTTCGCCCTCGTCCGCCATTAGGTGGATGTAGTGGGCGATCATCATGATG
>JANLRE010000081.1:0-1844 GCA_031368205.1 Fimbriiglobus sp.
GCTAACAAAACGACCATCAATGGGATTATCCTAAAACGTGAACCCGTACAACAGCCCCACGATTGGGAACACGCCTTTGGCACCGGAGGTGAGTGGGGCGCCGACGCCGAGTTTCAGCCCGATCTCCGTGGCGCCACCATCACTGGTTTTGCGGTGCCAGACAAAGTCGGCGTCCGCCAAGACCAGACCAACCGTGCGACTGCGACCAAATAAATTGAATGCGTAGACCAACGCGACATCGACGCCGGGTCGGATCAGCACTTCGTGCCGTCGGCTTTCAAACAGCTTGGCGTCCATCCGGAAACCCGCGTAGGTCATTGGATATATGGCATAAAGCCCGACAGCGGCTTCACCCCAGACCCTAGAATCACCAATTTGCCGTTGCGCCCGCACTGCCAGCGGCGCACCCAATAACAGATCAACCCGCCACCGCGCCGGGTCAAAGGCTTCAACCGGCGGCTGTTCCTGCGTGGTGCGTTCAACAGCCGCTTGAGCAGTCGGCGACAGTGGCGGGTTAAACGGCTGCGACGTGAGCGTCTCCGTGGCACTCCGAACCGGCACCCCCGGCGACTGCGTCCATCCTGGTGTGACAACGATCGCAACCAGTAGTACGGCGATCGGGAAACGTGACATAACGGCACTCACGGAGACCATAGTGTGGTTGTGAGTGGAAATACCGAACTCCTACGGGCTTGCCTAGTCGAAGGTGTGTCGAGTGTGTCGCACCGAATTTTGACCTTGCAGGTTTTGTAGGTCGCGGTCGAGGCTTGGCGAGGCCCGACAGCGCCTGTGGTCTACGTGCAAAAACCCGTGAAGTCGAGGCGGGTACTGTCGGGCCCCGCCGCCAAGCCTCCTCGACCACCCCCTACAAAACGCCACGATCCAGAGCTTCCACACTCTATCCGTGTAGGTCCGGTTTTTTATGGCGTTGGCAAGTCGCGTCCTGTACCGTGCTGCCTGTGGGTTCTACGATTCTGCATGCAGAGGGTTGACCGATGATTGTCACAACGGGTAACGACGTGGTCGGGTACGTGATCTCCGAGTACCTCGGGATCGTGCGGGGGATTGTCGTGCGGTCGCCGAGTATCTCGCAGGGCTTACTCGGCGGGCTGAAGCAACTCGTGGGCGGGAATATCGAGTCCTACGCCAAGGTGTGCGAGGCGGCGCGGGAGGAAGCCTATCAACGGATGCTCGAACACGCCAAGGAGCGGCGCGCCGACGCCCTGATCGGGGTCCGCTACGACGCGACGGAGTTCGCGCCGGGAGTGACCGAAGTGCTGGCCTACGGCACCGCCGTTAAGCTGTCGCGGAATTGATCCCGTCCCCGAATCCGGCACTTGAAATCGAGGCGGATCTCTGCGGAATCTCGATCCATACAATGGCAGCACCAACCTGATCTGGAGTCCTGCCGATGTCTGGTGCTGTCCCGTTGAACGATGCGCAAACCC
The DNA here is from genome assembly GCA_031368205.1 of Fimbriiglobus sp. Taxonomy (GTDB): domain Bacteria; phylum Planctomycetota; class Planctomycetia; order Gemmatales; family Gemmataceae; genus Fimbriiglobus. The sequence continues at coordinate 1,449 of JANLRE010000081.1, forward strand.
CCAAAGCCGCCCTGCGCGAGCAAGCCCGCAAGAACCGGGTGGCGCAGAAGAACAAGGACGAAATCAGTCTGCAAATTGTCCACGCCTTCATGGCCTTGCCGCAATACGTCGCCGCGAAAACCGTGATGTTCTACGTCGATGCCGGCAGTGAAGTCCGGACACGCCACACGTTGCCCGAAGCCCTGAAGGGTGGGAAGCGGATTGTTGTTCCTTACTGTATCGTCGAGACGAACGAACTCGAACTGTTCCTCCTCGAAGACATGAGCGAACTCGTCGAAGGGGCGTACAAGATTATGGAACCCAAGGCCGAATTGCGGTCGTTGCCGGCCAAGAAAGTCCAACCGACGGACCTCGACCTCGTCATGGTCCCCGGCACGGCGTTCGATGCGAATGGCG
>JANLRE010000082.1:0-6784 GCA_031368205.1 Fimbriiglobus sp.
CGCCCGAGGCGTTGAACACGCGAACGATTGCGCCGAGGCCACCCGTCCCAGGACCGGCCACGATACTCGGGGCGTTGTTCGCACCCACGTTGCCGACGGCGACAAACACCCCACCCGTGAAGGTCGTATCAAACGCAAAGAAGCTGCTGATCGGGGCTAGGGTTTGGCCGTTGAATACACGGACGTGAGGTCCGCCACCCGCACCCGGCCCCGTCACGATTTCATTCGTGCCGTCACCATTCGTATCCCCAACCGCAACAGTAACACCACCCGTGAAGGTTGGGCTGTAGGCGAAGAAGCTTTGCAAGCCGTTGCCGTTGGCATCGAACACGCGAACGTGAGGCCCGCCGCCCGCACCGGCGCCCGTCACAATCTCCGCTTTCCCGTCGCCGTTCAGGTCGCCCGCTGCCACAAAGGCCCCACCGCGGAACGACGGGTCGTAGGCAAAGAAGTTGGCAATTTGTTCGCCGTTCACGCCGTTGATGATCCGAATCCGGGCGGCCCCGCCCTGACCCGCTGCCACGATGATGTCATCGACGCCGTCACCGTTTACATCGGCCGTTGCGACGCGAACGCCACCCGTGAAGGTCGATTCAAACGCAACGAACTTGAACCGCGCCACACCGTTCGCACCGTAGACTTGGACATCCGATGCGGAGCCGGCGTCCGCACCGATCGCATAGAGTTTTGTAGGAATAGGAGGCACAACCGGCGGAGGAACCGCGACTGTGATCGTGGCAATGTTCGATGCCGCACCCAGCGTAAGTGTCGGGTCCACGACTGACACGAGCGGAATTTGTAGCGTGATCGTCCCGTTGCCGGTCAGCCCGCCGACCGTCACCGTGTAACTCGCGCCACTGCCGGTGATCGTCGTGGTCTTAGTCCCGCCGATCGTCCCGCCGACAACCACGTCGGTGGCGTCAAAGCCGGTCACCACATTGTTGAACGTGACCGCGAATTGAACCGAACTGGTCGCCGTCGTCAGCGATGCGGCACCAATCGGGTTGATCGCTACGCTAATTGGAGCCGGAGGAACTGGAGGAATGACGGGTGGGACGGCCACCGTGATCGTGCTGGTGTTCGAGGCGGCTGTCAGGAAGCCATCGACGTTGTCCAGTGCGGCTTGGACCGGGGTGTTGATGCTGATCGTGCCGTTACCCGTCAACCCGCTGACCGTGACGGCGTAGTTCGCGCCAGTCCCAGTGACAGTGACGGCCTTGCTGCCGCCGATCGTCCCGGATGTCACAACATCCGTGGCATCGAAGCCGGTGACCGGCTTGGCGAACGCCACGTTGAAGGTGACCGACGTTTGTGGCGTCGTGAACACGCTTGAAGTGGCGGGAACGATCGCCACGCCGACTGTGCTAATCTGGGTGAGATAGCTTGTCACACCTGCCGCGAAACTGGTTTGGTCCAGAGTCGCCACACGCGGCGTCCGGTTCGTCAAGAACGGGCGGAACTCGACTTTGACGTCCGATTGAGCGGGGTTGCCCAGACCAGTGGGGTTGTCGAAGCTCGCCGTCGCAGACTTGTTAAATGGACCACTCGCGTCACCCCACCAGTTGAGCGGGGCGATGATCCGATCGACGGCGTTCTTGCCGAAGGCACCGACTTCGTTCATGAAAATGTTGTTGTAATTCGCCCGAATGATCGAGCCGTCGATGGTTCCCACACCCAAGTTCAAGCCGACGGTGTTGCCGGTGATCGTGTTCCCAACGACGTTCAAATTAGACACCAAGGCCGGGTTGACCGCGTCGTTAAGAGCAATAATCGCGCTGGAAACGTCCGTTGGCGTAACCGACCCGTTGTTCGCCGTGATGGTGTTGCCGGTGATAAACACCGTCGAGGCGTCCGCTTCAATTCCGTTGTTGGCTAAATTGCCGGCACCGCGTCCGGTGATAATCGTGTTGACAACGCTACCGGGGGTGTTGTTGAACAGAACCCCGTTCCGACCGTAGTTGGAAATGTCGCTGTTGCGCACGTCCAACTTCGTGGCGTTGAACCCGACAATTGAAGCTCCAGAGCTAACGCCTGTTGGCGCGAAGATCGCCCCGCTCACGGCAACCGAGTCGAACGTCGCGGTGACCCCACTCCGAATCACGAATGCTTGCCCGATGAGTTTGCCACCGCCTTCAAATCGCAAGTCTTGCGCTTTGAAGTTGCCACCACTCACGCGAAACACGGAAGTGAGGTCGTCATCAAAGCCGTCGAAGGTCGTGTTGTTGGTCGGACTCAAAATCGTGGCGCCCTGCCCGGAGCCGAGCAGCGTTAAATCTTGGGTGACATTGATCGAGTTAATCCCGAGTGCGGGACTAGGATTCGGGATCGGAACTTGGCCGTGAGCAATTCGGATCGTGTCCGCCCCGGCGTTCGCTTCGGAGACTTGCAGCGCAATGCCGAGGTCACTGAACGCATTAACGGTCGCTTTATTCGCGTTCCAGAATGCGAACGATTTGGCGTAGACTAGGCCGGTCTGAGAGTTGGGGTAATTGGCGTTAAATGTGACCGAGGCGTTGTCCGCCTGCCCTGTCAATGAGGGATCGACGTAGAACGTAGCCGGTACGGTGCGGTCTTCTAACGTCAACATGGTGGGGATGAAGCGAGCAGCACGACGTGATTTCATGGTCGAAGCGGGCTTCATTCGATTCGGGGTCATACGCTAAACTCCGTGTGCATCAATGTAGTGGGTTAGTGAATCGAGCTGAGGGTAGAGGTAGGATAGGTATCGAGACCAATCTTACCAGATTGCCTAGTTTACCAAATTGAAAGTTTTTGTCATACCTTGAATTGTGGTTCATTTTTCAAACCACCGCCATTGCTGTCTACCGAACTTCCCGGAATCCTGAATCGCAACACCCAATCGACCTCCCGAGTCGTAATTTTCGGCAAATTCCAATTCTTGCGCATAAGCGGTAAACCCGGTTTATCTTTCCTGCCGATAGAGAGCCTGACGGCTTTTGGGGTTTCCCAGCAGTCTGTGCCATCCAAGTGGGGGTTGCCATGCGCTGGAAGGCGGTATTACTCATCGGCTCTTTGACACCGTTAACGGGGTGTAACCTTGCGTATTACGCGGGGCACAACCTTGTGAACGAGCCTGTCGAACGCCTGGATGAACACAAGTTGACCTCGCGGCTCAAGGCCGAAAGTCGCACCGTTTGGCGCGACATTTGTCGTCAGTTTTCGGGGCGGACCTTTACGCCCGAATTCGCCGACGGGTTTACGGACGGGTACGCGGACCACCTCGAAAACGGTGGGACGCCAAGCCCACCCGCCGTACCGCCGTTGCGGTACCGCCGAGCCAACTACCTCACGCCGCATGGGCATCCGCTGATTCGGGATTACATGATCGGCTTCCAATATGGTGCGGAAGTGGCGTCCGCGACCGGCAAGCGGCAGTTCTTGACCGTGCCAATTTTGCTGCCGGAAAACCAAGCGCAAGAGCCACCGCTCAATGTGACGCGCTATCCGACACCGCCCGAAACCAGCACCGATGCGCCCGGTTCGGTGAAACCCGCTACGCCGACGCCGAAAGCGGTCGATCCTGCTAATTCGGGGACCATACCGGCGCCGAAGCCGCCGGATAGCGGACCGAACGGTAAGCCAGACCCGAAGCCGATCAACCCGGCGGACCCGAGTGCGATCCCGCGTGACAATCCGATACCGATACCGGGCATTCCGAATCTTCAAGTCCCGAAGGTGGAGTTGCCGACGGCTGATCCGCAGGTGAAGCCTGTCAGCGCGGTTGTGGTGCCTTCGGTTCTGCCACGCCGATCCATGCCAGACGTTTACACACCGGAACAGTTTTCTCCGGCCGTGGTTCCGCCGCTGCATTTTGTTCCCGCAGCGTTGCCACCTGTGCCGGACCCGCCCGCGAAGTAGTCACGGAATTTGCCCGGCGTTGGCCACCGCATCCTGATGAAGGCGACCGACCATGACCCGAGTCTTGCTAATATTGATCGTGGCAACGGCCTCCCTTTCTGGCGGCTGCGCGGCCCTCACGAACCCGGTTGCGGACGGCATTCCCGTCCGCCGGCTGCCAGCCGAAGTGCTTGGCCGCCCCAAAGCGGACCTGCGGGCCATTCCGTTGAACGCGCTGCAACAACGGGAACCCGACCCGTATCGACTGGACAAGGGCGACGTGCTAGCGGTGATCGCGGACAACCTGATTGCCCCGGACACCGCCCAAGCCCCCGTGAAATTACCCGACCAACTCAACAACACTGCCGCATTGGGTTACCCGATCCCTGTGAGCGAAGAAGGGACGATTTCGATTCCTCGTCTCGACCCGATCAACGTCAAGGGCATGTCAGTCCAGGAAGCTGAGAAAGAGTTAAAGGACTATGCGTTCGGCGTGAAGGGCGGCAAGGAACTGTTGAAGCCGGGCCAACGGTTGAGCGTGCAACTTCTGCAGAAACGGCGGTATCAAATCACGGTGGTTCGGGAAGACAACCAGCCGGTGCCGGTCCAAACGGGGTCGCAAGTGTACGGCGGCAACCGGCGTGGCAACGGTTACAACCTGTCGCTGGTTGCGGGTGAAAACGATGTCCTCCATGCGTTGAACGCCACTGGTGGCCCGCCGGGCTTGGATGCGAAAAACGAAATCGTCGTCCTGCGGAACGTGAAGGGGAAAGTATTTGAACCCGGCGTGATTCTCGACGGCGTCTCCCGGAAGCAACTCATCATGAACGGCGATGTCGTTGCCCTCCGCATCCCGCTCCGCATTTACCCCGAGCAGGCGTTGTCGATCAAAGAAGAAGACATCATCCTGAAGGAAGGCGACATCGTCTTCATCGAGGCCCGCGACACCGAGGTGTACTACACCAGCGGCCTCATTGGTGGCGGCCAATACCCGTTGCCACGCGACTACGACTTGAACGTGATCCAGGCCATCGCCCAGGTTCGCGGCCCGTTGTTGAACGGGGGATTCAGCCAAAACGCCTTCGTGGCTAACTCCGTCGGCAGCGGGGTCGGCACGCCCAGCCCGAGCCTTGTGACCGTGCTGCGACAACTGCCCAACGGCAAACAAATTCCGATCCGCGTCGATGTCAACCGCGCCTTCATCGACCCCCGCGAACGCATTCTGATCCTACCCGGCGACATCGTCGTGATGCAGGAACGCCCCGAAGAATCCATCGGCCGGTACCTCAGCCAAACGTTCCGCGTCAGCAGCACGTTCGACGTGATCCGCAGCGGCAGCCTGAACTCCCTCGGCACCTCAACGAACCCGTAACGACGACGGTGTAACGGACGCATCAAGCCGTGGGGAAACCCACGGCTTGATGCCATTTAATAGAGGTGCTGGCGCAATACTATCGCTAACATGGGCACGGAGGATCATCGCCCATGACTGAACAAGCCCTTTTCCAACTCGCCTTGAACACCCCAGCAGCCGAACGCGCGGCGTTGCTCGACCGCGAGTGCGCGGACAACGCTCTGCTGCGCGCTCGGATCGAAGAGCGGCTGGCGGCGGATGCCACCAACTTGTTTGGCGCTGAAAAACAACCGTCTACGGTTGACCACGCTTCGCCTTCAGACTTGGCAGGCATTATCCTTGCCCACAAGTACAAGCTGCTTGAGCCGATTGGCGAAGGCGGAATGGGTACGGTTTGGCTGGCGCAACAATCCGAGCCGGTGAAGCGGCGCGTGGCGGTGAAGCTCATCAAGCGGGGGATGGATTCACGGCAAGTGATCGCGCGCTTTGAAGCGGAGCGGCAGGCGCTGGCCATGATGGACCACCCGAACATTGCCAAGGTGTTCGACGGCGGGCTGACCCCGGATGGCCGACCGTTCTTCGTGATGGAGTTGGTGAAGGGGACGCCGATCACGGAGTTTTGCGATCAACGCAAGCTCAGCCCGCAACAGCGGCTCGAGCTGTTCGTGCCGGTGTGCCAGGCGATTCAACACGCCCACCAGAAGGGGATCATCCACCGGGACATCAAGCCCTCGAACGTGTTGATCTCGCTCTACGACGACAAGCCGGTGCCGAAGGTCATCGACTTCGGCGTGGCCAAGGCGACGGGGCAGCAGCTTTCCGAACACAGCATCAACACCGGCTTGGGCGGGGTGGTCGGCACGCCGGAGTACATGTCGCCCGAGCAAGCGACGCTGAACAACCACGACATTGACACCCGCAGCGACATATATTCCCTTGGTGTGCTGCTTTACGAACTGCTGGCGGGCAGTCCGCCGTTCAGTTCGCAACAGTTGAAGAAAGCCGGGTGGATGGAAATGCTCCGGGTGGTGCGCGAAGAAGAACCGCCGCGCCCGAGCATGAAACTGAGTACGGCGGATGCGTTACCGTCCATCTCGGCGAACCGTGGCACGGAGCCGAAGAAGCTGTTGGGTCTGCTGCGGAACGAACTCGACTGGATCGTGATGAAGGCGCTGGAGAAGGACCGCGCCCGCCGCTATGAAACCGCCAACGGCTTCGCGTCGGACATCAACCGCTACCTGACCGGGGAGCCGGTGCAAGCGCACCCGCCGAGCGTGGGCTACCGACTGAAGAAGTTCGTTCGCAAACACCGGGGGCCGGTCATCGCAACAGGGCTGGTGTTTGCCACCCTCCTGGCCGGGATCGCCGGTACAACGATCGGGCTTGTTCGGACCGAACAAGCCCGCAGTGACGAGTCCGACCAACGGATGATCGCGGAGGAGAACGAACGGGTCGCGCTGAAAGCCGTCGAAGAGGAGCGTCAAGCGAAGCAGCGCGAAGCCGCGCAACGCGCGAGAGCGGAGAAGGCCCGCGACCGGACCCGCGATGTCCTCGACGCCATGATCTCGGGGG
>JANLRE010000084.1:0-10671 GCA_031368205.1 Fimbriiglobus sp.
TCGCATTATCTGCAACCCACCGTTCGGCAAACAACTCGCCAATATGGACGAAATCCCACCCCTGTACGCCGCCGCCGCCGCCGAGTGGAACCGCGTTCTGAAACCCGGTGGCCGCGCCGTGTTCGTGGTGATGGAGCAAGACGCCCTCGAACTTCCGCTGACAGCCAACGGCTGGAAGCCGACCCGCAAACTCAAAGTCCGCATCCTCGGCCAACCCGCCATCATGAGCGTGTGGTCCAAGCCGGAGGCGTGGGGGGTGTGAGGTCATGCCGTTGGGCACTCGACTTCAGCCGCATTTGTCAAAAACTCTGGCGTGCCACAAATCGCGTAGGGGCGAATAAATCCTGGGGCGATTGGTTCCCCAGTTGATTGAAGGATCAATCAACTGGGGACTTCGACCCGAGTTGAGGGGATGGACGGGAAAGACCGTGAAATGGGTGTCGGCTTCACCGACATCAATTGCCGTGAGCAACCCCCAGTACACCAACCGACTGCAATCGGTGGCATCACCGAACAAGATGGCAACGTCTTTCCCCAATTGGCGTGCGTTGCGGTAAAGTGTCTCAGCAGTGACCATCCGTTGCCCGACCACGAACGTCGATGGGCCACGAAGTGCCGCCGCTCCGGCCAATTTGTCCGGGTGCAGAATGGTGTAAACGCACGATTCGGCAAGGGGTTTCGTGGTCACATCTCGATCGGTCTGCGACAGTTGTTGGGCGTCGGCGTTAAATATCACTCGGTCAGAATTTTTGGGCAATGACTCGATCGGCACGTACTCCGGTACGCTCGGTTTGTAGAGGCTTGCGTCTTCCTCGAATTCAGCAATGATTTGGCCACTGATGCTGAATAATGGATTGGTGCTCATGTAGTGTCTTCCTTGTTGGGTTCAATTCAGACCATCATTCTCCCCCGATCCTGTTGAGAAGTCGGGTCTCTAGTTCAAGTCACTGATGCGGAAAAAAATTTACCGATGACGAAGCTGTTTGCATTACACATAATAATGCGAGAATCGTCGAATTGATTCAGGTCTGAGCAGTTTATTTCAACTTGTTCACGACCATCACCTCCCCACCCGATGACATCATGGCTTTGACGAATGACGCCGTTGGTCGAAGAGGCTTTATCCAGTGGAAGAAAGGCGATTTTGTCGGGAAGGGCTGGGAGTGCGATTACGATACGTACACCGCGTACACAATGCTATTTCCTCTCTATCTCGGTTCGTTAGTCCACTTTTTTAACGTCGGTAAAGATGTTGATCCAATTGTAGCGATCTCATTTATTCCGCTGCGGAAAGACCGAGGGTTCAAACGAGCTGCATTTATCGACGATGCCGGAGGCATGCTGATTGGGCTTCTCTTCTTCATCGCATTCGTGCTGGGTTGTGGAGCTTTGGTCAATAGCGTTGTGGAGCCACAGACGAAGTTCATTGCGTTCGGAATTGGGGCCGCCGTTTTCTTTCTCTTGTCAGTTGCGGCCTTAATCTATTGGCGTATGGCACGGGTCGATGACCATCGTGATGTGGATATTCGTCTGGTTCTCGGCAGGCATGAATGGGGGTCGAGTGATCCCGTGTATTGGACCGCCGAGTATGTGGAAATGATCGCTGAACCGGCGAGACGATTTCACCACGAAAGTTACGCGAAATTGGCGCAAGAACTCATCGGCCAAAAGGACTGGGTCAAAGCAATGTGGGCGGCTAGGCTTTCCGCGGCCAAGGAAGATTTGCAAAAGGGCGAAGCACTGACCGACTCGGTTTTACAGCACCCCGACGTTCAAGAAATCCTCGCCACGCTCCGCAAAGCCCCGGAGCAACGCGAAAAGCTTCTCGGCCAATCAGTGTCATTGACGAACTGGGTCACCGGCGTTCCCGAACAAAGTGTGATGACGATGACCAATTTCCATTTCTAACGTCAATCGCACCGCTGACGTGAACCGTGACAATGGAACGACTGCGTAGTCCCGTTGTCACCTAGCTCCCGTCGCATTTCACTTGCTGATGTTGCCTTTCTCGGCGAAAATTGCACCTGGAGTTATCGTTGCACTATTCCCGTCGTCGGTGAACTCGTAACTTCTACCACAACTCGATCTCAACAGATTCGGAGAGACTCTCGTGAGCGATGAACCTCGGAAAGCCAAACCTGCCACGGCGAAGCCGGCCGCTCCGCCACCGCCTATTGCACCACCACCGCCCGCCATAAAGCCTGGGAACGAAGAGGACGATCTCAACCCCTACGGTGTTTACCAGGAAACGGACGAAGAAAAACGGCTGGCGGAACTCAACAAGCCGCGGTTTGGGGATGTTGCGGACAAGTTCAAGAAGAGCGCGCGCGGTCCGGCACAAGCGATTCTGGTGCTGCCGGTGAACTTGCTCATCGCCGAAGCCGCGATCACGGGCATCGCGGCGGTGATGATGGTCATTGCGGGCTTGTGGCCTCTCGTCTTTACCGACGCGCCGCCGAGTGATGAAGAATATCTCGAACAGTTTGCGTTCTGGATTGCACCAGGAATTGTGCTTCTCGTGTGGGCCTGTTTGATCGCCCACGGGGCCAGCAAAATGCAATCGTTGGAATCGTATGCCTGGGCACTGGCCGGCTGCGTTCTTGGCATCTTCCCGCTCCTGGCTGGCATCTTCGGCCTGATCTCGTTACGTGACCCCCGTGTCCGGGCAGGCTTTGAAGAAGTGGAAGGCGCGCTGGATGAAGATGAAGACGAGGGCGAGCCGGGCAAGAAAAAAGAGGATGAGGACGAGGAGGAAGACGAGGAAGAAGAAGAGCGCCCTAAGAAGCGCGGGAAACGGTGATGGTGCTGGTTGATACTGAACACGCCCCCAAAGCCCACGCACGATCGTGCGTGGGCTTTCTTGTTTTTATTTCAACGCACTCAGATCGACGGCAGCGGTCTGGCCTGGTTTCACGTCCACGGTGCCGTTGCGGGTGCCTGCAATCACGCGGTATTTACCGGCAACGATCTTCGTCAACTTCGCTAGCCCCTTTGCGGGCGTCGCTTCGTAACGGAGAGAAAAGCTGAGCGTGACATCTGGAATCGTGGCAGGCTTTGCGCTATCGTCCAAGGGAATTAGTTGCACGAGGTCCGTGACATCGGCGGGGAGTTTGACTTCCACGATGCCGAGTTGGGCGGGGTCGAGTGTCAACGGGTTGTCGTGCTGGCCGTTGGCGGTGACATCGACCCACTTCCATACGGACGGGCCGTTGGCTAGCTTGGCGTAAATGAGATACCGACCCGGCACCAATCGCACGTGATCGTACCGCAATTCGCCGGTGGATGTGACGATAACCGAGGTGGCGCGGGGTAAGTTCGACTCGGATCGGACGAGGCGAGCGCCCGCAGTGCCGATCTCCAGACTGACACTGTCGATGGCACTTTGATCGTTCGGCATTCCCACGTAGCCCGCTTCCAGTTGCCCCTGTGCGGGGCCGACGATCGTGATCTTGCCGCGCACAAACGGTGCTTCGTCACTGGCCGGTAGTTCGTCGGGACCGCGTTGCACGTCGGCTTGGAAGGTTCCAGCGATGTAACTTTTGGCGTCATCCGGAAGGCAAAGATAAATCCGCCCCGGCAGCTTGCCCTTGTCGCGGTTGCCAAACTCCAGCGTGAGCGCATAGCCGTTGGCGTACCCCTGACGCTTCACGGTTTGGTCCGGGGCGATGCGATCAATTTGCAGTTGTGGGAGGGTCGGCCCCGCATCTTGATCGGGCTTCACGACCAGTTTGAAACCATCCAAGGCAACGCCTGTCGGCAGTGGCACCTCGAACGCGATACTAACATCCGGCTTGTTGGGCGTGACCATGCGGAAACTCAACTCCGCGCCATGCACGGTGATAACCGGCGTGAACGGGCTTCCGTTCAACTTCCCGGTCACCAAACTCTCGGGGATTTTGTGCTTCGTCGGGTCGAGTTCGTAAGGCTCAACCGGCACGGGCGGTTGAGTGGGCGGAAGCGGCGCGGGTGTCGTGGCGGCAACTTGAGTGGGTGGTGTTTGTTGTTCAACACTTGGGGCGGCAGGTGACGCGACAGTCGGCGGCGTAGAGTTCGATCCACACCCGATAACCAGACCGAGGAACCCGCAAACCAATGCCAATTGCGCACGCATAACGCTCTCCTTCCCAGCGAACCCTGAATACCCTTCACCGTCAGAAATAACAGATTTGCGGGCCGTCGTGAACCGCAAGTCCGAACCGGAACGGGGTTGCGGTGATGCTCAGTGGATGGCTATAGAACCGGAAAATCTTGGGCTGTTCAGTGAGGGTTGTTATGCGTGGATCGCTGCTGGTTTTCGCGCTGCTAATGCTTGCCGGGTGTGTCACCCCGCCCGATCAAATGTGGGTTGAACAACGCAAGGGCATCCAAGCGATACCCAACCCCGACACGCGGCTGAATGCGCTGGCCAACGTCGCCGAGTCCGCTGCCTACGCGGGGGATGCGGCGGCAGTGAAAATGCTGTTGAAAGACCTCGAAAACGACCCGCGTCACGACCAAGTTGCGGACCGCTGTGCGACCCAAATCGCCAACAAAACGCCCGCCGACGGCGTCCGCATCGCCAAGCTGATCAAAGACCCCGTCAAACAGAAAGAAGCACTCGCCCGGCTAGAGACGAAGAAAGAATAACGTGACTTGAGTTACGCAACACGCAACTTGGCGACCGTTGATTCATTCAGCGTTAACCCAAGCCCGATGCCGTCGGACGGGCTGAGCTTGCCGCTCTCGGTCTTCGGGCTGGTCGTGAACAGATCTTTGAACCAACCGACCGAATCCGCCAGTGACACGCCCGCCAAACCACACCCCAGATGCGCGCCAATCTCGGGCAGTCGCACCGGGGAGACCGCGACGTGATACGCTTCGGCGACAGTTGCAATCTTCAACACCGGGGTAATGCCACCCAGACGACATATGTCCGGGCGAACCACTCGGGCCAACCCCTCCCGGATGACGCGGTAGAAATCATCGCGGCGGTCGAAGGTCGTCCCGATTGCCAGTGGCATTTCCAGACGGGACGCGAGACGGGAATAGCCTGCCCAATCGGTCGCGGCGATCGGGTCTTCAAACCAATCGACACCCTGGTCTTCAAAGAAGTGCGCCAGCGCCAACGCGGTGTTCAAGTCGTACCGCCCGCCTGCGGAGACACCGACCCAGGCTTCATCACCCAGGGCGTCGTGAACCTCACGCACCCGGTCGGCGTCCGCTTGCACGTCGGCGGCACCGATTTCGACCCGCACGCCCATTGCCCCTTGTTTCAAGGCGGTTTTCGCCAACTTGGCCACGTCGGTGGGATCCCAACCCGTGCCGACAATCTCGGACAAAAAGTACGACGACTCGGCCCGCACGCCGCCCAACAAATGCCCCAACGACACGTTCGCGGACTTGGCTTTCAAGTCCCAAAGTGCCACGTCGATCGCGGCATACGCCCGGCTCGGCAACCCCGCGAACCCGACGTTGCGAAAGTGCGACTCCGCTTTCGCAATCAGCCGGTCCGTGTCGTGACACCATTCGCCCATCACCAGTGGCGACAACTCCGTTTCCAACAACTGCCGCATTAGCTTGGCCCCGGTGCCGAACAGGTACGTCCAGCCGATTCCACTCAGACCCGCGTCCGTTTCCAGACGCACCAACACCACTTCAACGGCATCCGGCCCAGCCGGGCGATGCGCTTCCACGAGCGAAACCTTGCCCCGCTTGGGCAACGGTACGCGGAGGTGTTCGGTTACGACACGGGTGATCTTCATAGCGCCTTCCAAAGGGTCCGGGGCTGGCATTGTATTGGCGAACAAAGCCCATGAACGATCGTTCATGGGCTTTCGGGGGTTCAGGGGCTTTTTTTTGAGGGGTGCGTCGGCATTTTGGAAATCGGACTTGAATCGGAGTTCCGGAAAGCTGTACACTTTCAGTTGTTCACTCGCGCTACGTTGCACTCGCGGTAGCGATCTTTGATCGCCTGGCATGATGTCAGGTTGGTTCACAGTCCACGGAGGGAGTCTCATGGCCACCTGTATCACCGCGCCCCGACCGCTTATCGGCATCAACTGCGATTACTACACGCCCAAGACCGGGACGCCGTTCGCACGGGTCAACGCGGGCTACTTCGACGCCATTCTGAACGCCGGTGGGTTGCCGATCCTGATACCGCCGATGGCCAAAGATAACTACGCCGATCTCGAAACGCTGCTGAACCTGGTCTCCGGCGTCATCATGGTCGGTGGCATGGACCTCGACCCCCGTAAGATGGGCCAACCGCTGACGAACGCCGTCCAACCGATGGCACTGCGACGTGAAGATAGCGACCGCTACTTGCTCAGCAAGATCGTCGAACGCCGGATGCCGTTGATTGCAATTGGCGTGGGGATGCAGTTGTTGAACGTGTACTTCGGCGGCACGTTGTACGCCCACTTGCCGTTGGATTTTGCCAAATCAATGCCGCACTTCGACCAAGCTGGTGGCCCGCACCGGCACATGGTGAACGTCGAGAACAACAGCACGCTTGAAGAAATCTTCGGGGCGAACGAACTGCGGGTGAACAGTATGCACCACCAAGCCGTCAACCAAGTCGGCAAGCGGTTGCGCGTCAGTGCGAAAGCACCGGACGGCGTGATCGAAGCGATCGAAACGACCGACGAAAGCTGGTTCTGCATCGGCACCCAGTGGCACCCCGAGTGCGACACCGCCTCCGCACTCGACCGCCAATTGTTCGACAACCTCGTGCAATCGGCGCTGAAGTATTCGGACGCCCTAGTCGAAGCGTAATCCGGTTTGACTGAGCAGAGCCAATTCGAGCCACGCCCAGACCGGCGTGGCTCGGATTGTTGTTGGCGGGGCATTCAGTAATCGAGACAACCGCCAGTGCGAAGCACTTGAAGGAACACCATGTCGGAACTGTCGCACTTTGATGATCTGGGCGCATCGCGGATGGTGGACGTGGGTGGGAAGGCGGAAACCCAGCGGGTGGCGGTGGCGTCCGCGATTGTCCGCATGTGCCCGGCGACACTCGCGCTGATTCGCAACAAGGAGCTTGCGAAGGGGGATGTTCTGGAAGTCGCCCGGTTGGCGGGGATCATGGGGGCGAAGAAGACGGCGGAGCTGATTCCACTTTGCCACCCTCTGGCGCTCACGTCGGTGACGATCGACTTCACGTTCCCGAATGATTCGGAACTGCGGATTGTAGCGACCACGAAAGTATTCGGACGCACGGGTGTTGAAATGGAGGCCCTGACTGCGGTTAGTGTGGCAGCCCTGACGGTGTACGACATGTGCAAGGCGGTCGATCGAGCAATGTCGATCGAGCAAATTCGCCTGGAAGAAAAGTCGGGTGGCAAGTCCGGCGACTTTCACCGCGACGCACACGAAGGACCGGCAACGGGTTCCTAAAACGGATCGAACCGATCCGGACCGAGGTCAACATGGCCCTGCTACCGACCGCAATCGAGTCCCCCGTGAACGGCGTGCATAAACCAATTCATTTGCCGTTTGCCCCCGTCCTGGCGGACATGGAACTCGCGGAACGCATCTTTACCAGCACGCTCGCGCAGTACAAAACGCCGATCGGTTCGCTGGTCCAACACCTCCGGCACTATCGCGGCAAACGACTCCGTCCCGCACTGGTCATGCTCACGGCCAAGGCGTGTGGCACGGTCACACCGGCACACCACACGCTCGCCGCCGTCGTCGAGATGATCCACACCGCAACGTTGGTTCACGACGACGTTCTGGACGAAGCCGACACCCGCCGGCACGTTCGCACCGTCAACGCGGAGTGGGGCAACAAGGCGAGCATCCTGTTCGGCGACATGCTGTTCACCCACGCCTTTCACCTCAGCAGCACGGTCGATGTGCAGGCGTGTAATCTGATCGGCGACGCGACCAATCGGGTGTGTGCGGGGGAACTGAAGCAGATTTGCGAACGCGGCAACTTGCACCTGACCGAAGCCGATTACTTCCTGATCCTCGACGGCAAAACGGCTGCCCTTACCGAAGTCAGCACCCGCCTGGGCGCACTGTACGCCGGAGCCTCGGACGAAGTTGCCGAGAACCTCGCCGCCTACGGTCGCAACCTCGGCATGGCCTTCCAAGTCGGCGATGATCTGTTGGACATTACTGGGGACGAGCAAAAAGCCGGGAAGACACTTGGCACCGATCTCGAACAGCTAAAACTGACGCTGCCGCTCATCCACGCCTTGAACAAACTGCCTGTTAGTGAAGCCGATGGGTTGCGAGAACTGCTTCGATCGGACTCCCCGAACAAACGGCAAAAAGTCGCCACGCTACTGACCGAAACCGGCGCCATAACCTACGCCCACCGTCGCGCCAACGAATTTGCCCGCACCGCCAAAACCGCCCTGGAATGTGTGCCGAAATCCGAGTGCCGCACCATCCTGGAGCAACTCACCGAATGGTCCACCCGCCGGGAGAAGTAAGCCAACTACTTTTTGCGAAGCCGCGAATCGACCCGCAACGCAAGCGGCTCGCCGAACGAGATGAGTTTTTTGAACCCCGGATATTTCGGGTTCAGGATGTAGTTCAGTCCGCCATGAACCACGACACGCGGTTCGTACAACACCGCACTCGGAACACACAGCACTGCTGATGTTTTCATTTTGGCCCATAAAGTCCCAAATTCTTCGGCTTCAATGGACCCTTCTTCACTCCACCAATTTTCAGGAAAGTCGTGCGTATTAGGACGAAAAACCATACTGTCATCGAACGTGATCGGGATGACGAAACGATTTTCGACAGCGTCGTTTTCCTCAAGTTGAACAAGCAGTTCAAGTACCGCTAGTGCTTTAGAATCGGCGGAGTATACGACTGGCGTGCCGGGGCGGTTCCAGCGCCCGCCGACTTTCTTCGCTCCATTCCCGGTACTGCTTTCTTTGAGATACTGCACTTTCTCCACACGCCAGGCCGTAATGATCACGTATAGACTCCGTATTCTAGCCGACCAACGATCGTGAGGACTCTCTGTGCGCCAACTTCTGTGACGATCATTTCTTGGGGTGTCTTGGCTCCCAAGGCCCGACACGGGGATTCAAACCATTTCCGTGCTGAATTGGTATTGCCATCGAATAACTTGATGATCTCGCGGAAGACGGTGATGACGCGATACACCCGCTCCGATTCATCGGGCGAAAGCTTACCGTCCACTTTGCGTCGGGCGAGGGTTCGGGCTGGAATCCGGACCAACGACAGCACGACATCCATCGTCAGCCCGGTATGCTGACGAAGCTTTTCGAGCGTTCCAAAGGGAAAGCCTTCCAAGATTTTGGTTTGCATTGCAAACGCATCCGTGGGTTCTTTCCACAAATCCCACTCCTTTTCCTTGTGATCCGGTTTGGGATCAGTGTGTTTCAGCGGTTTGCGTGGAACCTTCGTTTTGTTCACGAGAATCTCCTGTTACGGTTTGCCATCTGGCAGTATCATACCTGCCAGATGGCCGATTTGTCAACTCGACCTCCGGCTTGCCCTTCGCCGGTTCGCGGGCGATAATCCCCCTTCGCACCCTGCCGGTTTCCTTCCTGTTGTGATGCCCATCATGCGTACCGTTTTGCTTGTCGGCTTTTTGTTGTCTGCGGCGTTGGCACTCGCACAACCGAAACCGGCGGACCAGTCTGAGTACGTGAAGAAGGGGACACGCACGGAGACGATCCGGGCGACGTTGGCGGCGAACGGGTTGCCGAATTTGGGTGGGAAGTGGTACGTGGCGGGGCCGTTTGAATTCCCCGACGGGACCGGGTTCGACGCGGTGTTGCCGCCGGAAAAGGGCGTCGATTTGAAAGCGACCTACAAGGGCGTCGATGGGGAAACGGTTGCGTGGAACGCGCCGGTGAAGTTCGAGTTCGGCAAGGTGCTGAACCTGTTCACGGTGTTGGACCAGAAGTATCGGCAAAACGTAACCGCGTTCTTGTACCACGAATTTGAATCCGCGACGGCGTTCACGCTGCCGCTGTCGCTCGGCAGTGACGACACGCTGACAGTCTATTTCAACGGCACGCGGATCTTGCACGAGAACCACGTTCGCCCGGCAGCGGCGGACCAGGACCGTGCCGAATTGCCTGTCAAAGTGGGTAAAAACACCCTGCTCATTAAGGTCGGGCAGTACGGCGGCGGGTGGGAAGTGTACGTGGCACCCGAGACGCCAAGTGTATTACCGGAAACGATTCGCCGTCGGGTTGACCGGGACTTTCCACCCCCGGTGGAAGTGCAATCCGCCCAAGCCACGGCAGGGAACGAAGCGAAGTATTACAAGATCGCCACGCTGAATCCACCGCCGGAGTGCGTGTTGGAAGTCGGCGGGTTAGCGTTTCGGCCTGATGGCAAGTTGCTCGCGTGTACGCGGCGCGGGGATGTGTGGCTCATCACCAACCCCGAAGCCACGAACCCGGCGGATGTCAAGTACACCCGCTTCGCCACCGGGTTGCATGAAGCACTTGGCTTGTACGTCGTCGATAACAAAACCGTCTATGTGGTGCAACGCCCAGAGTTGTCGAAGCTCACCGACCTCAACGGCGACGGGACGGCGGATGAGTTCGTGACGGTGTGCGATAAGTGGGGCGTGTCCGGGGATTACCACGAGTATGCGTTCGGTCCTGCCGTCGATAAACAGGGGAACTTCTTCATCACGCTCAACGTCGGCTTCGGCGGCGGGCACCAAGCGAAGGCGGCGTGGCG
>JANLRE010000095.1:0-2654 GCA_031368205.1 Fimbriiglobus sp.
GTGTGCTCATGGAAATATTTTGCCGCCAGAACGCTGACTGCGACTGTTCGTGGCAAACCGTGCCAACAACCTTTGCGACAACTTGTTTCGATCGGGGCAGCCGCTGCCACGGACTTAATCACACTGCCTCATTCCGGGCACGATTGCGAACAGTACCACGGACCGACTGAATTTACCTGAGCGAAAACCGGCTGTTCCTGCCCGGACCGTGGCGTTTCGCAACGGGTTGATCGCTGTAGCGGGTTCACATATAACAGGTGCAAATTGCCAGACATTCAACGATCCCATTCAGGTTTGCATCATGAAGGCGATTCAACTGCAAGCGCCGGAACGCTTCGTCGTCATCAATGTGGATGAGCCACGTTCACCGGGTCTTGGTGAAGTGCTGGTCCGAGTGCATCGGGTGGGCGTGTGTGGCACGGACATCAGCGGTTACCTCGGCAAGATGCCGTTCTTCACCTACCCGCGAATTCCCGGCCACGAACTCGGTATCGAGGTGTTGGCCGTTGGGTCGGACGTGACGAACGTCAAGGTCGGCGACCGTTGCAGCGTGGAGCCGTACATCAACTGCACGACGTGCTATGCCTGTCGCAAGGGCAGCGGCAACTGCTGTGTGAATCTGAAGGTACTCGGGGTCATGACCGATGGCGGGTTGCGCGATCGGTTCCTGGTCCCGGCCCGCAAGCTTCACGTCGCCCGCTCGCTGACCTATGACCAACTGGCACTGGTTGAAACGCTGGCCATCGGCTGTCACGCGGTGAACCGCAGCGGGTTGAAGGCGGACGAAACCTGCCTGATTATTGGGGCCGGGCCGATTGGGTTAGCGACGCTCGAATTCGCCAAACTGACCGGCGCCAAGATCATCATGCTCGACACGAACACGGAGCGGCTCGCGTTTTGCCGCACTGTCATGGGTGTGTCACAGACACTGCAACCGTCCGATAAAACGGTCAACGATTTGCGCGACCTGAACAACGGCGACCTGCCCGATGTGGTGATCGACGCGACCGGCAGCAACGTCTCCATGTCGAACGCCCTCGGGTACATTGCACCGACTGGGCGGTTGGTCTACGTTGGCATTACGACGAAGGAAGTGACCTTCACGCACCCCATTTTGCACCGCCCCGAAGGGACTATACTAGCCAGCCGAAATGCGATGCCAGCGGACTTCACGCGGATCATTCAGTTGATTGAAGCCGGCCAAATCAAAACCGATCCGTGGATCACGCACCGCACCACGTTCGACGAACTGATCGACGTGTTCCCGTCGTACACCCGCCCCGAAACCGGCGTCATCAAAGCCATTATTTCGGTGAATTAGAGGCTCCAGTATGATCCGTGCGGCAGTCACGATTTCGTTGGTTCCGGAAGCGGCAGGCGGGCCGTTCGTCTTCTGGCACGACCTCCCGGCGGCGTGTGCGGCGGCACAAAAGCTGGGTTTCGATGCGATCGAGATTTTCGCCCCGTCGCCGGACTGCTTCACGCAGACCCCGATTGCGCGAATTCTGGGCGACCACAACTTAAAGCTCGCGGCGGTCGGCACCGGGGCCGGGTGGGTGAAGCACAAGCTCACGCTGACTTCGGCAGACGCCGCGATTCGCCGAGAAGCACGCGATTTCGTCACAGCGATGATCGACGTGGCCGCAGATCACTCCGCACCGGCCATCATCGGCTCCATGCAAGGCCGTGCGGTTGATAGCGTCGATCGACCATATGCGTTGAAGTACCTGGAAGACGAGTTGAACCACTTGGGCGAACATGCCGCGTCCCAGAAGCAGTTTTTGCTCATCGAACCGCTAAACCGCTACGAAACCAATTTGCTCAACACCTTGGACGACGGCAGACAACTGCTGAAGCGGTTGGCGACCAAGAGCGTGAAGTTGCTGGCCGATTTGTTCCACATGAACATTGAAGAAGTGAACGTGGCGGAAGCGATCCGGCAGGCCGGGGCGGACGTCGGGCACGTTCACTTCGTCGATTCCAACCGCTCCGCAGCAGGGATGGGCCACACGGACTTTGCCCCGATTGCCACGGCTTTACGCGACATCGGCTACGATGGTTACCTCTCCGCCGAAGCCTTTGCCCGTCCCGATTCCGAGACAGCCGCCCGCACGACGATCGAGACGTTTCGCCAGTACTTCCCCCGACCCGCGAAGTAAATCGCCCTATGCCACTGACGATTAAGCCTGCTGTCTCATGCCACTACGACCAAGTTTCGCTGGGCGAGGTGATGATTCGCCTCGACCCTGGTGAGGGACGTATTCGCACGGCGCGGCAGTTTCAAGTATGGGAAGGCGGCGGCGAATACAACGTTGCCCGAGGGTTACGGCGTTGCTTTCGCCTGAAGACGGGGCTTGTGAGTGCATTCGCGGACAACGACGTGGGCCGGCTACTCGAAGATTTGATTCTGCAAGGCGGTGTTGACACGTCGTTCGTGAAATGGGTGCCGTTCGATGGCGTGGGGCGTGTCACGCGGAATGGGGTGAACTTCACCGAACGTGGCTTCGGGCTTCGCGGGGCGGTCGGCGTGTCGGACCGGGGCAACACCGCCGCGTCGCAAATGAAGCCGGGCGACATCGACTGGGACCACCTGTTCGGCACGCTCGGCGTGCGTTGGTTCCACACCGGCGGCATCTTCGCCGCCCTGTCGCCGA
>JANLRE010000116.1:0-3800 GCA_031368205.1 Fimbriiglobus sp.
GGTTCCTGGCCCGCATCAACGCCCGCACGACGACTCCCCCTGATACAGAAAAAGGGAACACCCCGTGATGACCCACGACGATCATTTGCGGGCGGTTCAAGCGGCGACCGACCCGACGGACGCGCTTCAGGTGTACGCCGATTGGTTGCAGGAACTCGGCGACCGGGACCGGGAAGAGTACGTGCGGCAGTGGGCGATTTACCGCAAAGACCCCGGCCGGAAGGCCGAGCAACTCCGCGTCGAACGGCGGTTGCGTGACCTGCGTGACACCCTCGGGGACGTGTGGGCGGACTTGCTCGAAGGCCACACGGCGGCGATTGATTTGGCCACGTCGCAAGCGTTCGGCGAACTGACGGGGCGTCTCGATTCGTTCACCGTTATTTCCCGCACCAGCCCGGATCAACTCGACTTCGCCGTCGAAATCTGGCCGACGGCCCGCGTCAACGACGACTTCTTGGCGGCGTACTTCGAGACCCTGTTTGACGCCAAGCCGCTCGAACTCATCCGACTAAAAGATTGGCAAGAAACGTTCCGGTTCCGCATGGGCGAGTGGTTGACGGTCTGCCTCGGCAGCCGGGGCGACGTGTACGACGGCGAATACCGCCGCTGGCGCACCCGCAGCGCCGACCGGGACGTGTTAATCGGCGAGTTCGAGCGCCTCGTCAGCGCGATCACCAACCCGACGACGGTGTCCCGCGCGAAAGCCCCGATCGTCGATGACGAAAAGCCGATCCCGAGGGCGTTCCTGTTTGAAGGCCCCCGCGTCACGCTAGCACTGACGCTGGCCGTGCTAGACTGAACCGGGCTGGGTGGATTTGTAGGTCGTGGTCGAGGAGGCTCGGCGACGAGGCCCGACACACGGCTACCGCCGGAAAACGGCTGATCCCATTTCGTTCGCTCGTGTGTCGGGCCTCGCAAAGCCTCGACCACGACCTACAAAACCCATCACGTCACGTTGCCAGAGCGTAGACTAAGGTTGCCAGTGTGTCGTTCTTCCCGTGTAGCGAGTCCCTGTTTGCGCCCCATTCGGCTGATGACGTTGGCACCGGGGCATTTTCATGCCGCGTTGGTTCAAAAACAGATGGTGCCCGGCATCCATCCACGTGTCCACGTTTACGCCGCGTTGAACGACGACTTGCTGACCCACCTGGCCCGCATTGTCGGGTTCAATTCGCGTGTGAAAACGCCGACAACCTGGGAACTGGACGTGCGTGCCGGTACGAATGCCGTGGAGCGTTGCTTCCGCGAACAGCCGGGGAACACGGTCGTCATTGCCGGTCGCAACAAGCCGAAGATTGACCTGATTCTCGGGGCCGTGACCAACGGCCTTCACGTCGTCGCGGACAAGCCGTGGATCATTGACTTCGACGATTTTGCGAAGTTGGAGCAGGTCTTTGAAGAAGCCGACCTGCGGGAACTCATCACGTGGGACATGATGACCGAACGCTTCGAGATCACGAACATTCTGCAACGGGAACTGCTGCGCGACGGGGAGGTTTTCGGCACCCAACTCGTTGGCTCGGTCGCTCAGCCGGGGTTGTCACTCGAAAGCGTGCATCATCTCAAAAAACACGTCGCCGGTGTGCCGCTGCGACGCCCGGCGTGGTGGTTCGATGTCACGCAAGCCGGGGAAGCAATCGCGGATGTCGGCACACACTTGGCGGACTTGGCAATGGGTCTGTTGTTCCCCGAACAACACATCGACTACAAACGGCACATCGAATTACTGGATGCTTCAACTTGGCCCACGATCCTGACACCGGGGCAATTCCACGAACTGACCGCGATGAATTCCGACGGCGATTTTCACTACCACGGCAACGGCACCATCGCGTACAAGTTACGAGGCGTTCACGTGCGGATCAGCACCCTGTGGGAGTATGAAGCCCCGACCGGGATGGGCGACACCCACGAATCCATTGCACGTGGTAGCTTGTCGCAAGTTGCGATCCGGGATGTCCAGTCAACGCCCGAACTGTTCGTGATCCCCAACGATCCGGGCAGTCACCGCACAATTTTAGCCAACGTGACACACCGTTGTCAGTCGTGGCAGGGGCGGTGGCAAGGGGTCCGGGTGCGGGACTTGGGCGACCAGATTCAGCTTGAAATTCCCGCCACGTTCCGTGTGGGGCATGAACAACACTTCGCGGAAGTCCTGAACGAGTTCATCACATATTTCCACACCCCCCGCCAAATCCCGATCTGGGAACGGCCCAACCTGTTGGCCAAGTACTACCTCACCACGCAAGCCGTCGAACTGGCGAAGCAGAAACGGTAGCGGTGCAAAAAATCCCGGCGAACCGGCTGCGTAAGCTGCCGGGTGGGCTGCCATCAGCAGGTGACAGGTTTTTACCCAGGCGACTGACGTCGCCGGTTCGCCGGGAAAGCCGTTACCACCGATAGCCGATCTGCACGAACGCGGTGCTGGTATCCACGCCGCCGGTGGCGCCGGCGGTTCGTTTGAGGAAGTCGCCGCCCCAGAGGTACGAGTAACCCGTTGTCAGGTCCGCGTGCTTGGTCAGGTGGAAGTTCAACACCAAATCGAGTTCCCGCCCGACATCGGTGCCGGCGTTGCCGGTGGGGTCGCGGCGGATGGCGTTGCCGGCGATGTTGTAGAGGGCGTCCTTGCTGCTATCCAAATAGAAGCGGTGGAACTGGGCGTACACCGTGAGCCACTTCGTCGGGTACATGTAGTATTGGACGTTGAAGTCGTGGATGTTTTGCCGCCCGATCACGTCCGCCCAACCCAGGTAGTAGTGGCCGAACGGGAAAAGCTGGCTGAAGCTGTTGTAGCTGCCGACGCCGGGGTTGCGGTCGCCGCTGGCGTAGTCGTAGTAGAACCACAGCGTCGGCGTCGTGGGCGCGTCCTTGAAGTGGTAACCCAGCCCGGCGGTGGCCATCCCGGCAACGATGTCTTGCTTCTGGTGCCGACCCAACTGCATGGCCCCTTCAAAATCCCACAGGACGTTATCCTTGTCCCCCGCGAACCGGCTCCCGATCGTGTGCGTCGTGATCGGGGACCGTTTCAAGGATTGTTGCGTGACGTTGTTGACGTTGTCCAACATCAAATAGTAAGCGTCCACCGTCACGCCCTTGCGGGGGCGGTAGGTCGTCCAGGCGCCGGCAAAGTTTTGGTTGTTGTCGCCGGAATCCAATTTGTTGGCATTCGGCGGGACTACGGGCTGCGCCCAGAATACATCGACATCGAACTTTTCCCCCTGGCGGAAGGCCCGGACGCCCTGGAACGTCCGCCGCGTGTTCGCCCAATCCAACGTGGACACCAACCGTTGTGAACCCAACAACAATTCTTGCCGACCGACGCGAACGTACACCGGCTTGCCGTTCAGGTCGAACGCACGAACATCGACGAACAGGTTCAAAATGTCCGGCCCGGTTTCATCAATGGCCAGCGCGGGAAGGTCTTGCCACACGGAGTACGCGCCGATGAACTCGCCATAAACGCGGAAGTCGTCCTTGTACCACACGTCCGCATACGCCCGCACCCGGCTCAGGTTGTACACGTTGTTGTTGCCGGTTAACCGGCTGTTGTACTCGTTCATGTACCGGTTCCACGTGGACCCGCCGGTGCTGAACAAGAGGTTCTCGCCGACGCGGATTCGCTTCAACCCGTCGGCGTAGTCGTGTTCCGTGTTCTTCGGGTCATCCAAGTAGCGGAAATCGGCGTCGAAGAACGACGGCGGCATCAGCCCGAATCGCGGGTACGGGTACTTCGGCGGTGCTTTCAGGCACGTCCCCGTCAGGGCATCCAGTAGCGAATAGTAGCCCGGACCCGTCGGCGG
>JANLRE010000125.1:0-14458 GCA_031368205.1 Fimbriiglobus sp.
CCCACAACGACGGGCGAGACGGAGAACGGCAGGTCAATCAACGTCGTCAGAATCGTCCGGCCTGGGAAGCGGAACCGCGCGATCGTGTAGGCCGCGGCGATCCCGAAGACCGTGTTTAATGCGACCGCAACGGGCGCGATCATGAGCGTCAAGAAGATCGCGTGGCGGGTGTCCGGGGCGTTGACGAGCTTGTCCCAGTAGACACCCACACCTTCGCCGAAGGCTTGCGCGAAGACGTTAACCAGCGGAACAATCACCAGCCCACCCACGATGAGCAGCGTGAAGCCTACCAGCGTGTAGCGGACCCACCACGGATCATTGCGTGGGCGTGACAACCGGGGCGTCAACTCAACTGCCATACCGCTGACTCCACCGTTCGAGCAGGTTGACGACGACGAGCAGCAGGAACGAGAACACAAGTAGCACCACAGCGACTGCCGCCGCTTCGCCGTACTTAAATTCTTCGAGCCATGAGACGATCATGACCGGCGCGATTTCCGTTTCGTACCGCATGTTGCTCGAAATGAAAATCACCGAGCCGTACTCCCCGATCGCACGGGCGAAGGCCAGGGTGAAGCCGGTCAGCGTGGGCGGAATCAAGTTCGGGAGGATGACCCGGCGGAACGTTTGCCACCGGCTCGCCCCGAGCACCGCCGCGGCCTCTTCCGTCTCGGCGTCCAGGTCTTCAAGCACGGGCTGAATGGTACGGACGACAAACGGGAACCCGGTGAAGACCAACACGACGATGATGCCCAGCCGCGTGTTGGCGACTTCAATGCCGTGCGGTACGAGGAACTGGCCGAGCCAACCGTCGTTCACATAAAGTCCTGCGTACACTAGTCCAGCCACCGCCGTCGGCAACGCGAACGGAATGTCCACGAGTGCATCCACGATCGCCTTGAACGGGAAGTCGTACCGCACCAACGTCCAGCCCACGATCAGCCCCAACACCACGTTGACCGCCGCTGCAATCAGTGACGCCATGAACGTGAGCTTGTAAGCCGCCACGGCACGCGGCGTCCAGACGGCGGCCCAGAATTCGTTCCAGTTCAGGTCCGCCGCTTTCCAGAAGCACGCCGCGAGCGGGATCAAAACCAGGATGCCGAGGTACAAAATCGTGTACCCCAACCCCAGCGAAAACCCCGGCAACACCCGACGATTCGCAATCGACATTGAACGGAACCCTTTCCAGAACCGGAAGAAGCGATTTAACCACGGAATACACGGAATACACGGAAGGAACGGAAAAAGAACTAAGTATGATTAGTAAGCGATTTTTATTGTATTGCACTTCGTCCTAGCTGATTTCGTATTCTTCCGTGGTTTCCGCGTATTCCGTGGTGAAGAATCCGGGCTATTTTCGGTGGCTAGCCAACATCTGGTCGAACTCGCCGCCTTCGGCGAAGAACCGCTTTTGGAGCGTGTCCCAGTCCGGTTCGATACTGGACGCGGGGAACAGTTTTAGATCTGGAAACTGGCTCGCGGTCCGCTTACGCACGGCTTCGTTGGTTGGCCGATAGTAGTGCTTGGCAATCACTTCTTGGGCTTCAACCGTGTACAGAAACTTGATGTACGCTTCCGCAATCGCTTGCGTTCCTTTGCTGCGAACGACACTATCGACAATGGCAACATGCGGTTCAGCAAGGATGCTCGACTTCGGGTAGACGATCTCTAGCCCCTCTTTGGCGTAGCGGTCTCGTTCGATGTACGCTTCGTTTTCCCACGTCAGGTGAACGTCGCCGATCTTCTTCTCCGCGAACGACGCCACCGCACCGAGTGCCGATGTATCCAGAACGCCGCCGGGCCGGTACAGTTGCTTCACGAGGTCGCGCGCCTGCTCCTCCGTGCCGCCGTTCTCCAGCACCGACCCCCACGCTGCCAGGAAGCTCCACTTGCCGTTCCCGGACGTTTTCGGGTTCGGTGTGATGATCCGGACACTGGGTTGAATCAAATCAGCCCAATCGTGAATCTTTTTCGGGTTGCCGCGCCTCACTACGAACACGATCGTGGAGACATACGGCAACGAGCGATTTTCAAACCGATTCTCCCAACCCGCATCAATCAACCCTTTCTTGCGAATCGCATCCGTATCCGTCCACAGCGCCAGCGTGACGACATCGGCTGGCAACCCATCATTCACAGCACGGGCTTGGCTCCCCGACCCGCCATGCGATTGGCGAATCGTCAGCTTCACGCCCTGTTTTTGTTCATAGTCTCGAATGAACTGCTCGTTAATATCGTGCCACAACTCCCGCGTCGGGTCGCACGCCACGTTCAATAGTTCGACTTCCCCGCCCGTGCGGACCACGCCCGAAGCCACAACCCAGACGGCGGCACCAAGGACATAGACCCCGACCAGCAGCAGCAAAATTGTCCGCACCTTGCACACTCCACCAGTGGCAAACGACTTCACCAACCCTCACCATGATTATCGAAACAATTTGAATCGGGCAGGCCAGACCGGATGAGGCGGTTTTGAAATTGCTGTGTTGACAGTAGGACCGTGCCTACAAAGCCCTCGAAGACGACATCAACCGCTACTTCAAAGATTGCTCCGTGCGGCTGAAGGTCGTCGGGGACAAAGTCATGGTGAGCGGGCGGGTGCGAGATACCGTTCAAGGTTCCCAGGTGATTCGCATCATCACCGCGAACAGTACGGCGGCGGGGTCGAGCGTGGCCGGTGATGCCGGTCGTGTCCCGCTCCAAGCCGTCGGGGCACTTGAGAACCCCACGACGGGCCTGGAAGCGTTCCGGGCGTCGGGCGGGCCGAGCATCATCAACTTGCTCGAAGTCGCCGGGGAGCAGCAAGTCATGCTGCGGGTCATCGTCGCGGAAGTGAATCGCTCGGCGGCACGCAGCGTCGGGATGAACTTTGGCTTTCGCAACAGCCAAGGCATTCAGGTCTTCACGAATAACACGGGCGGGTTGCTGGCCGGGTCCGTGCAGATTGGGGCGGGCAACGGGCTGAACGGCATCAACAACAACATCGGTATCGGCGGCACGACGAACCTGTCGCTCAACCTGGACGCCGGGAAAATTCCGCTCGCCATCGAAGCCCTCAAGTCACTCTCGTATGCAAAATCGCTTGCCGAACCGACACTCGTGACCATGAACGGCCAGACCGCAAACTTCCTGGCCGGTGGGCAGTATCCCGTGCCCGTGGTGACAGCCGGCAACGCATTCGGTGGTTTGCAGGGAGTGCAATTCGTGCCTTACGGGGTGCAACTGACCTTCACGCCGTTCATCACGGATCGGGACCGGGTTCGCCTGAACTTCTCGGCGACGGTGAGTAGCCGCGACCTAGCCGCTGGCGCAAACATCGGTGGCGCCAACGTCGCCGGGTTGACCGCTCGCAACGTCAACACCACCGTCGAACTGCGACAGGGTGAGACGTTAGCCGTCGCCGGGTTGATCGAACAAAACCAAGGTGCGGATACGACCCGGATCCCATTTATCGGCGATCTTCCTTACATCGGTCAACTGACTGGATTGAACCGCACCTCGGCGGGTGAAAAGGAGTTGGTCATCTTCATCACACCGGAGTTAGTGCGGCCACTCGACCCCGGCCAAATGCCACCGTTGCCTGGTTCCGACATTCTTGATCCGACAGACTTGGAGTTTTACATCCTGAACCGTCTCGAAGGTCACTACCGCGATTATCGCAGCCCGACACGAGACCGCTACCAGGCAAACGGCTGGGCCATTTCCCGACAAGCTGGCACGTCGGGCCTCGAAGACTCGACCACGACCTACAAAATCATGCGGACAATGGCACGCAGCCAACGGAGACCGGAATGACGACTCGGAAAACAGCCTCCTTGAGCCTGACATTGCTCGCACTCACACTGGGGCAACCGGGGTGTGTTTGGGACCAGTATTTCGTGAAAAAGGAGACGAGTACGTCCAACGTCTCGAAGCCAAAGACAACCGGGAAGCGGACGCGATTGCCTATTACGAACGTGCTCGCAAAATCTCACCGGAGTTGAACGACCGCTGCTCCCGCCGACTCGCCGTGCTTTACGACAAAGTGGACAACCAATCGCAAGCGTTGATCGAGTTTCAAGATTTGGTTCGGAACCGACGTTGAAGAAAGTCCAATTGCCGTTGGCAAAATTGGAAGGCCGCTTGCCGGAACCCGCACCGATGGTCGATCCACAAGTCCGGAAGGCGAGCGAGTGACATTACGGCGTCACTTCGGCACGCCCGAGCTTCGCTTCTTGAATCGCTACATGGCGAACGATGGCGGTGAGTTGTCGTTGAATGCGCAAGTTCGCCGCATAGAGCAGGAACGAAACCCACAGGAACGCCAGCACGAACACGTACAGCACAACATCGACAGCACGACCAATTCCGAGTAAATATGCGACTTCTTGCACGAGCAACGGTTGCGCGATCGCCACGGCGACCACGATCCAAACTGTCGCGCGCACGAACAGAATGAGTCGGTTGCCACGTTGGAACAGGCCGACAACGTCACGCAGTAACAGGCTAGCCAACACGACGATGGCGAGAATTTGAAACAGGCTCACCGAATCGACCTCCCCAAAAGAAACTGCCAGACGATTCGCGCCGCCGCCCACGAGCTTTGCCCCTTGGCGATGCTCGTGGCAGTGTAACGGATCGTGACCGGCACCTCGACGTATCGCAATTTGTGCTGGCAGATTTCATCGAGAATTTCCGAAGCGTGCGCCATGCGATCTTGAGTGATCCGAATCGTTTTCGCCGCTTCCCGAGAGAGACAGCGGAAGCCGTTGTGCGTATCCGTGACCGCGATGCGCGACACCAACCGCGTGAACACGATTCCCAGTTTCAACACGACGAGCCGGGTGAGCGGGATGCCAACTGTGCGGCCCAGGAAGCGGGAACCCAGGGCCACATCGACTTCCCCGGACAGCACCGGCGCGAGCATGGCGGGGATGTCGGCACGGTCGTGCTGATTGTCTGCATCGAAGGTCACGATCGCGGTGGCACCATTTCTTAAGGCGAAATCAATGCCTGTTTGCAGCGCCGCATCTTGGCCACGATTTACCAAATGCTGAAGCAACCAGACCGGGAACGCGGCAGCATGTGTGGCGGTGTCGTCCTCCGATCCGTCATCAACAACAACAATATTCGGCACAAACCCGACCATCCCGCGCAACGTCTCTGAAAGCGACGGGCCTTCGTTGTAAGCGGCGATGACGACCCAAACACCTACCGGAATTGTGGTCATGGCGTAGTCCCATCGGGAAGTGGAAACAGCCGACGGATCCAGGCGTCGAGCGGTAAAAACATTTCTTGGAGTATGACCGACCGCTCGATCCGACCCGCCTTCAAGGCACCCGCGATGGCCGACTTCACGCTAGCCACGGTGAGTTCGCAAAACGTTAGCCCTGGCAATGAACGGTATGGCTCAAACCCCGGATCGTAACCCAACACGACTGGCAGTCCGCACATCAACGCTTCTTGCACCACGAGCGGAAAGCCTTCCCGAACGCCAGTCGGCAGCACGAGCACATCGGCGGCGTGATAAAGTGCGACCAAGTCTGCTTGCGGGCGTGGCGACAGGTACTCCACATCGGACAGCGGTAGCGGGCCAAGCTTGCTCACACCACCGGGGCCACAAAAGACTAGGTCGTAATTCCAATCACCACAGTCTAACAAAAGGGAAGCGCCTTTCGTCGGAAGCAGTCGCCCGACGAACAACACCTTCTTCCGCGATACTTCCCAACCCAATCGGCGTCGCGCCGCTTCTCATTCGTCCTGCGTCGGCGGGTGAAATAGCCTGTGATCGACGGGGTTCGCCAAGAACTCCGTATCTCGTCTGCGACCCAAGTGATTGAGTTGTTGCTGAATGCGGCTGTTGTACGTCACGATTCGCGTGGCACATAGGCAGCTCAATCGACCAACGGTTTCCACGCCAAGTCGTGCCAGGAACGTCATCAGCTTCGAGCCAAATTGTTGAATGCCGCCGTGGTCCGTCAGCAGGCAATCTTTGTTCTGGAGTTTCGCCAACCAGACTGCAATCGCAGTGTTCTGGAACAAAAAGCCATGCGCATGAACGATGTCGTGTTCCGCAATCAAGTGCCAAAGTGTCGTGGCGATCGTCGGCGAAAAGAGCGGGTAGGGCACACCGAATCGGCGTTCGAGTCCGTGCCATGCAGGGATGTGGATCGTGCGAACCTGATTTGGGTAACATGGATCACGTCCGTCACCTCCGCCATCACTGATTAGCAACGTGACCTGATGACCGGCTTCCACGAGTCCACGAATTTCTAAATCCAACAGGTTCTCGACACCGCCGACATGCGGCAGCGCGAGGTGAGACACTAGCAAGACACGCAGTCGAGTCATTCTATTCCCGCGTCTTTGCGAAGAATCACGCACGCCTGAAAGAACGGTCGCCACAGCCACGGCAGCCACTGTTTTGCAGACAAGCCCGCTTCGGTTTTGCGAACCACCTGGGCGCGGCGACGGAACAGCATCCGCCACAACATGCCGGGATCGGTGGCGAACCGTCGGAAAAGGTACGTCGAGAGATTGCCGCATCGAACCCGTTCCGCTTTCACGATCGTGGTGCCAGGGAACAACGAGGCGAGTTCAGCGGGGGAAGGGCGGTACATTGTGTCGATCGGGTCCGGGTGATACGGGAACACATTTGGGCACGAGACCAAAATCAAGCCGCCCGGCTCGACGGCCTTCACCAATGCCGCCGCGATTTCTTCCCGGTTCGTCACGTGCTCCAACAGGTTCGCACAGAAGACGGACCGGAACCGCATCGCAGCGATTTTCGCCAGGAAAACTGGGTCGAGTAGGTCACCGACCAGATCGACACCGGGTAGCGATTGCAGATCGCTATGGACGACTGACAACCCTTTGTCACGGGCCGGGGCGAACAGGTAGCGGTCAATCCACGGTTGTTCGCGCTTGCGGAATTCTTCGGTGTGGCTGCCGATGTTGAGCATCGGATACAATTCCGCATCCGCCAGCTTCTGCATCTCGGTGGCGAACCATTTTGCTTCACGCCAAAGCATCAGTTGGCCCCCTTCGCGGCGATCGGCTTGCGGGCATAGACGGTTCCCATTGGTGGCCGACCGGCGGAATGGCTTTCCCAATAGCAGAACGGCAACGCCGCCAACATCGCTGCGGCACCAAGAAACCGAGGCAAGAAGGCCCGCCACCCTGGGCGACCGTAAGCGTGCGTCAAGGTGCCGTTGGTCACCAGCGAACTCGCAAACGCGCCGGCGGAATTGAACACCGCATCCGGGACGATTTTCGCATCAACGAACCCGGCTTTTCGGAACGCTTCCAACGCGCCTGCTTGTGTTGGCAGCGACAAGTGTCGCGGTGCCTCGGTCACGTTGATCCAGCGCTTGCCGAACAAGGATGCTTGCACGCTGTCTGCGAAGGGAATCGCAATCGCCACCCAGCCACCCGGACGCAATAACTTCGAGCAGTCCTGCAAGAATCCCGCAACATAGTTGATGTGTTCCATCAAGTAGTAGGCACTCACGACATCGAACGACTCCGCCGGGAAATGCACGTCGGCTTCGGAAACGTCCGCACAGACTGCGGGGATTTTCAGGTCGTTTTGCAAGTACCGCACCACGTCCTCTTGAAGATCGAGGGCATGAACTTCAAACCCAAGTTTGCGAAGCTCGACCAATCGCAATCCCCGCCCCGCACCGATGTCCAACAACCGCCGGCCGTTCTTCGCACCACCCACCATCTTGGCGCACTGGTTGGCCTGCATCCGATATTGGGGGCCGAAAAAGAAGCGATGTTCGAGTGACGCCAGAAACGCCGCGAGCGGACTTTTCTTGCCCATCTCGGGCGTGAAGCTGTAAACAAGCGGGTAAAAACTGGCGAGTTCTTCGACCTACGGTTGCGGGACTAACAGCGCGGACTGGCAAGCTTGGCACTGCCACCAGGACCGTTCACCGGGCACAAATTCGAGGCGGTCCCGCACACGGGTGTAGAGTTCTTTCAACTGCGAACTGCCACAGTATAGGCAACGAAGTGTTGCCGTCGTTTCATCAGTCGCGGTTGTTTCTTCGGCGAATGCCGTCGCATGGGACATGGTGCGAGTACTCTAGCGGACCGTGGGAATGTCGATGTTTTCGGGTAAGTAACGCAGCCGTTTTTGGAACAGATCCCGCCGCGCTTCGTATCGCTGCGCGAGGTACTCATCGCCGGTGGCTCGTGCCTTCAAGATGGCTGTGCGTTCGGCGAGTACGGCTTGGTCGAATTGCCCCGAGGTTGCCAGCGAAATGGCGAGGGTATCGTAGGCACCGGCTGTTTCACCAGACAGACGCACGGCGACCTGGGCGAAGAAGAGGGTCATTTTTCGTAACGTCGGTGAGGATTCGCGTTGCAGTGCGGCGTATCGGATCGAGCGATCGAGTTACGTGGCTTGAGTCGAGTCAATCGCTAACGCCGCGTTGAATTCTACATCCGCTTCGGCGTCTTGTTTCAGTTGCTGATAGGCAATCCCCAACCAGATGCGATACACCGTCAGGTTCGGCTCCGCGTTGCGGCCTTCCACAAGGTACGGCACCGCTTCCTGTGGTTTCCCCAGCACCAAGTAGGCCGTGCCGATGTCGAGCGGGAGTTAAGGCAATCTTCGGACCCCTGCTGATACGCCTTCAACAAGATGGGCAGTGCTTCGGCGGGGCGATCGGTCTCCAGCAAACTCCAACCGTGCATCGCGGTGTAGAGCGGGTTATCGGTCACCAGTTCGGCAGCAAGTTTCGCTTCGACCACTGCGGCATCCGTTTGACCTGTGCCGTGCAGGGCGACCGCCAACGAATAGTGCCCACGCGGGTTGTTGGGGCGCTTCGCACAATGTCCGAATACATCCGGATCGTCGTCGCGGAATCCTCATTCCGAAGCATGGTCCGGATGCCGAGTAATGTTGCCACAACCAAGGTGAGTGCTATTACACCTCGTGTTGCCCAGCGACCGATGTTGTGATTCGTCAGCCGCAGTCGTACCAGACCCGCATCAATGAGTATGGCGATGAAGACAATCAGCGCCGCCAACGGCAGGTACATGCGGTGTTCAAACGCGACATCTTGAACGGGAATAATGGTCGAAGTCGATGCCAAAATCAGTGCGAACGCCGCGAGAAGAAATCCCCACCAGGTTCGGCACAGCACGCCACAAATCATCACCAGAACTAGCCCCGCGATGGCACCCACTGACAGCCAGGAGTCACTGATACTTTTCACCGGACGCCAATCGAGGTAGTCCAGACACAGCGCATCCGGCCAGACGCTGAGTTGCAGGTAGTACAAGATGAACTGGGTTTGCGTCAGGGCATACGTCGTCGGCGTGAACAGTCCGACGCCCAGTCCGACGGAGCCTTTGTCCTCCGTCAACGTGCCGCGAAACAGCGTCCAGCCTACGATCATTGCCACGGGGATGCAAAGCATCGCATAGAACTTCCAGTGGCGTAACATCCCGCGCCAGGAGGCTGAGATGAACGTGACATCGTAAAGTGCAATCACGAACGGGATGACCGCAATCACATCCTTGCAACCCGCACCCAGTAAACACGTGACCGCCGCTGCCAAGTACCACCGATCCGCATGGCGTTCCGATTGGGTACCGATCACGAAGCAGTTCATCGTCAACAGGAAGAATAGCCCCATCATCGACTCGCAGCGCTGAATCACGTAGGTCACGGATTGCGTGTTCAACGGGTGAATCAGCCAGATCAACGCCACCAGTATGGCGATCACCTCCGCCCGAGCCGTGAACCGACCGGCCCACTTCGGTAGCAGCAGCGTTCGTCGGACCAGATCGTAGTTGCGGTTTGTCTGGCGATCCGGTTTCGTCGAGGACGATTTTCCAGCCGGGCGATTTGGTTAGCTCCTGACGGAGTTCCGGCGCGAAGTCAGCTTCGACTATCACAAGGTTGACCTGGTACTTCTCCAGAATATCCCACCACCCCGGCGACCCACTGCCGACAATCCCGAGTTCCTGCCAGAAGTCGGGGTGAAACAGGTGAATGTGGGTGTAGGTGACCGGGATGTCCGGGGCCAACGCCCACATCAAATAATCGCCCTGCATCGGCGTGGCGAGAATCGAGCCGGTGAATCGGCGATCGGGATAATTCTGCTGCATGACCGTGGCGAGTTCGGGGAGCCAAGCCGCGTCCGGTTCTTCGGGGTGCATTAATTGCCGGACTAACCGCCACGGCGTGCCGGGCGAAATGGCATCTTCGACAGCACTCGGTTTGCCGTCAATCATCCAACCGGCAGGCGTGGACCACATGAACGCCGCCGACGCGACCACCATCGCCAACATCGTCTTCCGCAAACTCGGAATGCCGGGGGGCACGAGTGTGTACGGTTCAAACCGGCTCGACAGATCAACCCAGTGCGGAATCAAAACCCACGGAACGAGCATGGCCCACCAGATCACCATGCGGGTTTGCAACCCGGCCCCAATGCCGAACAAAATCAAAATGAGAACATGGGCCGGGGGCACCGATCGGCGGGACAAGGTTACAGTTGCGGCGATCACGATGAGTGACAGCAGCAGTATCCAGTGCCAACCCGGCGCCCACTCGAACGGGAGTGATTTCCATTCACCCACAGCGGTCATCAAACTCGGGTGATTCCCAAGTGCGAGCGTGCGCTGGTAGTAGGAGGGACCATACGGATTCAGTATCCCAGCAGTGGTCAGGCTCAATGCGACCACTAGGGCCAATCGTTGAACTTGTAAATCACGCCGCGGCTTTCCAGTTGACGTAAGGAGTTCATAAATCCGCCCGACCAGCAAAAGCCCTAGCAGGATGAACCCAATCAGGTAACTGCCGTTGATGTTCGCCCAGACCGCGAACATCAACGGCAACCCGATGACGGCAGGACGGGATAACACGTCTCTACTGATTGCCAGTAACAGTAACGCACAAAAGACTTGCCCGAATATATGCGGTCGCAGCACCGCCAAGTTCGACAAGTCGAGCAACAAGACCGCAACCAACCCCAGCAATGCCATTGGCCACGACCGACCGAACCGCAAGAACGCCGCGATCAAAATGGCGAACCGCAACGCCGTGAACACGCCGTGCAGCACCCGCAGCATCTCCACGCCACCGGCCATGCGCGAAACGTCATCCCCACCGGCGAGCCGTTCCCCGGCGACATAAACGTAGTAGAGGCCGAGTTGGCTGATGGTGTAAAATTGTGTGAACGGCTGCCGACCGTCCCACCAGGGGCTAAACGGCTCGCCGTCCGGGATGCGGTGGTTTTCGTGCATCCATTGCCCGTACCGCATGTGGCCCCAAATGTCGGTGTGCCACAAGTAAAACATCGTGCCAAATGTGAAACCAACGCCGACCAAAAAGACCGCGATGATGTGATGGATTTGCAAATAGTACGGGGCAAGGGATGAGTTCGGGTCGGAAAAGTCGTAACCCGCGCCTACTAGCGTCGGTTCTAATCGGGATTCGGATGGAGATGAACGGTCTGGCAGCGGTTCAATCACGGGTTGCTCATCAAACTGACACGAACCGAGGTCACAACAATTCGCAAGGTTTAGGCTTCAATAATCACAGTAAATTGGGGGAATTACGCACAACTTCTTGAGAGTAGGTGTTACGCAGTGGCGTCACATTCTCATTTGCGCCGGCTCAGTTCGTGGCGTAAGTTTCGGGTATGAGCGAAGCCAAAGTGATACCCCAAGACGACATCGATTTCCTGATCGTCTCGCCTGTCCACTTCACCGCCACGGAAGCGGCCAAGGTTCAGCCCGACTATCCCGATCCGCCCGCCCACGATGCGTTCACCCGATTGCTCCATCGCCTCGAACCGGACGCCGCCGTCCTTTGGGCCGAGGCCCAAACGCAAGTCCAACTCACCGGTGGCGTGTTGGTCATCGATGATTCCACACTCGATAAACCCTACGCCCACGACATCGAGTTGGTCACCCGCCACGGGTCCGGCAAACACCATCAAGTCGTCCGAGGCATCAATCTCGTCACGCTACTTTGGACCGACGGCGACCGCGCGATTCCGTGCGATTACCGCCTGTACGACAAGGCCGACAAACTCACCAAGAACGATCACTTTGCCGCGATGCTCACGACGGCCCGCGATCGCGGGTTCCGGCCCCGGTGCGTCGTATTCGACGGCTGGTACAGCAGTTTGGTCAATCTCAAACTCGTGAACTCCTTTAACTGGCGATGGCTGACCCGGCTGAAATCGAACCGCTTGGTGAACAAGGATCGGCACGGGTTGCGAGCGTTGAAGGACACGGCGATCGCGGCGAGTGGCACGGAGGTGTGGTTGAAGGGTTATGGGCTGGTCAAAGTGTTCAGGATTGTCGCCCCAGAAGGCGACGCTGCATACTGGGCCACCAATGACCGGACGATGACAGAGTTGGAACGATTGC
The DNA here is from genome assembly GCA_031368205.1 of Fimbriiglobus sp. Classification (GTDB taxonomy): domain Bacteria; phylum Planctomycetota; class Planctomycetia; order Gemmatales; family Gemmataceae; genus Fimbriiglobus. The sequence goes on from JANLRE010000125.1 coordinate 12,382, forward strand.
AACTGAAGGAGTTCAGTTGGCAGATCGAGCATTATCATCGGGGGATCAAGCAATGCACCGGGGTTGAGCGGTGCCAGTGTCGAGCCGCGAGGGCGCAACGGAATCATGTGGAGTTAGCGTTGCGAGCGTTCCTGCGGCTGGAGTCGCATTGTTTCCGCGTGGGCGTCAGTTGGTACGAGGCGAAAAAGAACCTGATCCGGGACGCGGTCCGCGTATACCTGGATTTCCCCACGATTCACTTAATTCCCAGAGCCACTGCGTAACACCTAACTTGTTGACGTGGACACCGATCTTTGCCGGGCTGATTTTGGCGTGGTTAGGACCAGTCGAGGTGTTTTGGTAGGCGTTAGGGTTGGGGTTCGGTCTCGGTTTGATCGGGTATGCTTTACCGCGAATCGTGCTGAACAGCAGAAGCAATCAACGGGCGGAACGCATCCGGGAAGGGCTTCCCGTGCTGATGGATACGATGGGCCTTTGCCTCTCGAGGGGTGGCAGCGTGTCGGAGTCACTGGACCGATACGGGGAAGCGATTAAACGTGGCTACTCAGACCTGTCGCAGGAAGTCCGAATCGTTCACCGGCAATCCCGTTTGCGAAGTCTCGAACACGCACTCAGTCAGTGGAAACGGCGCATTCCGTTGCCGGAACTTTCGAGTTTTGTGTTCTTGCTGAGTCAAGGTGAACGACTGGGTACGGACGTGACGCGCGGGCTGTGGGAACTCTCCGAAAGCTATCGAATCAGCAGTCACCAGAACGCGGAGGCCTCGGCGACCCGCATGAACTTCTACCTCCTGTTCCCAACGATTTTCTGCTTACTGATGGCTGCGACCATCATCTTGGTGGCTCCAGTCGGATTGCAATTGGCGAAAGACGGGGCCACGCTTCAGGACGAACTCATCAAGTCGAAAGCAGCGGCGGAGAAGGCGAACGAAGACTCCATTAAAATGTTGAACGACGTGCAAAGCAAGAGCGGTTCGGGCGGTCTCAAAATTGTCCCGCTGCCGCCAGCACCCCGCCCGCAATCCCAGGCATCCCGACGCGACCACAACAGTAAGTCGCGGACACAAAATCGGGTTGTAAAAATAGCGTGCCAGGACCGTGCAAAAGCGACATGGGAAAATAATAGCTGGTGAACTTGACACTTCCTGGCACGCTTCTAGAATGTCCCTTGCTAAGTAACTGCGAAGGAACTATGCGTATGCACCACACACACTCGGCCAGCATTATTCTGATTGACCCAACGAATGGGTAGCTCTCGCCGGGACGTTGATTCGTCGGATGGGAGCCAAACCGAAAGGTTTGGCTCTTGTGTTTGATGGGGAAGATATTGACGAGTGCAGCGGGTATAGCTCAGTTGGCTAGAGCGCAGCTCTGATAAAGCTGAGGTCCCAGGTTCGAATCCTGGTACCCGCACATCGGGAAATGGTGACGCAACTGAGGTCAGTTGATTTCACAAGTTGGATTCGGGGGAGTAGCTCAATTGGTAGAGCACCTGCTTTGCAAGCAGGGGGTCAGGGGTTCGACTCCCCTCTTCTCCACTGGTCGATGAGTTGGTGGCTGGGCGTCTTGCAGTCGAGTTAATTGTCAATCGAGTAGTCGCGGTGAAAGCCGCAAGTGATTGATAAGAAAAAAAACTGCGAGATGGATTGACAGCCACGGCGAGACGACTAATATACACAACGTGCAAGTGACGCAAACGCAAGACAGTCAATGACTTGCAGCGAAACTTGCCGATGGATACTGGCTCGATCTGAGCCGGGTTTTGTGGAAGCCGCGAAAGCGGGTTCTGCAAATACAGTTGATCTTTGACAACTTGGATGGACACGATAATCGCATCGAAGACGAGGCTTGTGCTAAGTCGTAGGGAGTAATCTTTACGGCGAGGTGACAAGGCCGAAATTCTCGAGTGGATTGACACGAGCCTTAGAAGAAAGAGAACTTTATCGTTGAAGCCAGCCCAGTCTTCGGACAAGAGGTTGGCGTTATTAGCTAGGTAAAAGTTCTTGAGTTCAATTCGTGGCGACACAAGTTGAGGGAGAGAACAATGTGGCCAAGCTATTAAGGGCGTGTGGGGGATG
>JANLRE010000128.1:0-4538 GCA_031368205.1 Fimbriiglobus sp.
ACGAACGATCGTTCGTGGGCTTTCTGGGTTCCAACACACTTCTCCCCGCAGTTGCGGTTGACCCCAACCCAATTTGCCTATTACCATCTTGCACTTGCCGTGGGGTTTTTGCCCTGGATGGTGCGGGACTGGAACGTCCGACCGACCCCGGCGATGCAGGGATGCAGACTCATGCCGACGATCAACAAGTTTTTCCTCGTGAAACTCGTCCTCATTCTTTTGGGCGGATGCGGAGCCATCGCGGGTCTGCATACGATCCAAGCGAGCCGCATTCCGGATGCGTTGAAGCGGCAAGCCGACCACGCCGTGGACAACGGCAAGACGGACATGGCCATACACTACCTCCGGCAGTACCTGGAGTTCAAACCCACCGATACGGATGCCCTCGAACGGCTTGCATCGCTCATGAAAGAGAGGTCGAATCGTGACCCCAGCGACCAGTTGCTGCTGTACGACAAGATTTTGCGGAGCGATCCGAATCGCCATGCCATCCGCCGGGATGCCCTGATTGCTTGCCTGCGGATTGGCCGGTACACCGATGCGGAAATGCACGCGGGCCTTCTGTTGAAAGAATTCCCAGACGACGCGGAACTGTGGCAGCGACAAGCCGCCGCCCAAGGTGCGTTGCAAAAAGTGACCGAAGCGCGAAAGAGTTACGAAACCGCCATCAAGACTGATCCGCGTGACCCGACCGCCTACCAGCGCTACGCCCAATACCTGTGGCGAGAACTGAAGTCACCACCCGAAGCCAAGTCGGTCATTGACCAACTGGTGGTTGCGTTGCCCCATGATGCCGAAGCCTACCTCACTCGTGCCCGGTTCGAGCAACAGGAGGGAAGTGCCGCCAAGGTCATTCCCGATTTACAGAAAGCCCTCGAACTGGACCCCGAGAACGCCAACGCCTTGTTGATGCTTGCCGAGCAGTATCAAAAGCAACGCAAGCTCGTCGAAGCCCGCGATTGCCTTGTCGATGCGATGCGGTTGTACCCCCAAGATGAGCGCACGGTCCGCAGTTTGGCCTGGCTCGATTTGAACATGGGCAACATCGGCTCCGCCGTTGCCGTGCTGGAAGAAGGGATGAATCGCGTTAAAAATAGCTTCGAGCTGCTCGTACCCCTCGCGGATTTGCTCGTGCAACTCGGTGAGACAGACCGTTCCGAAGCGATCGTGAAGAAGCTCGAAGGCCAGACTACCGCCCAAGCGAAGTTGCAAGTGAAGTACCTCAAAGCGCGTCTAGCGATGCGTGCCAACAGTTGGGGCACTGCGGTCGAACTGCTGACAAGTCTTCGCACCGATGCGGTCAATCTGCCGGGTCTCGAAAACCAAACGCACCTGTTGTTGGCAGTCTGTTACCAACGTCGTGGCGAAACGACGCAAGAACAAGACACGTTGAAATTACTGCTGAACAAAGACCCCAACCACCTAGCTGCCCGAATCGGTTTGGCCCAGTCGTACCTCACGGTGGGACGGACAGGGGACGCGATTACAGAATACCAACATGCCGTGCGATCCAGTTTTGCCGGGGCCAGCACTCATGCCACGTTGTTGCGATTGAAAGCCCGCGAATTGAAATTGGCGAACGGGCAGCCGCAAGAATGGCAACAACTCGATCGTGTGACGGCTGAGATTAGCAAGCTTTACGGCCCAGCGTCGTCGGAGCCGATTCAACTCCGGGCAGAGGTAGCCCAAGCACGCGGGGATTACCGCCACGCCGCTGCAATCCTGCGGGCGGAAGCCTCCCGCCGACCCGGTGACATCGGGTTGTGGGTGGCGTTGGCCGATGCCGTCGCACAAGTGGCCGGTGTCTCCGCGGCGTTGGGAATTTTGGACGAAGCCCAAGCCGCTGCCGGTGATGGCCCGGACGTTCGCCTGGCACGGGCTGACCTTTACGCACGAGACCCCGCCCAACTTCGACCGATTGAACCGCTCGCTACGCAGATCGACAGTTGGCCGGATGCGGATCAAACCCGGTTGTTGTACGGGCTGGTTGAAATCTACGACCGCCTCGGCGATGAAGCCAAGGTGATTCAAACTTACAAAAAGATCGCGGCACGGCGGCCAATAGACTTGGGCGTGTGGGAAATCCTCGGTGAACGTGCCACCCTGTTCGGTGACGCCCAAACTGCCACTCACGCACGGAACGCGGCCACGAAGATCGACCCGACCGGCAAAACAAATTCGCTCTTTGAGGCTTGGTCCGCAATCAGCACCAAGAACCCGGAGCGCGCCCGCGCTTCGATCGAAGCACTCACCAATCACTTCGGTGGTAACCCCGACCGTGCCGACGTCTGTGTCACACTCGGAAAATTGAATGCCATCATCGGTGACACAGCCGTGGCCGGGAAATTGTTTGAACGCGCGGTGCGTTTGGAGCCGTCGCGGTTTCCGCCGATTCAAGCTTACCTCGCGCACCTCGGGAACATCGGCGCGGACGATGCCGTTGCGGCAGTGTTGGCACGGCTCGCTGCTGATCCGCGTTGGGCACACGATCCGTTTCGCCGGGCGATTCGTGGGGCCATGAAACAGACCACGCCTGATGTTGCCAAGAAACTGCTGACCCCCGCGTGGCAATACCTTGAACGCGAACCGGACGGACTGGGGTGGCTTGGCGAATCGTATTTGGCACTCGGCTTCCGCACGGAAGCGTCGGAGTGTTTTGAGAAAGCCACAACACGACCCACGACGACCGCCGATGATTGGTTACGACTGGCGTTACGGTGTGCCGAGTCCGGTTCACCGGAGCGCGCCATCGGCGTTCTCCAGACCGCGAAAGAAAAGCTGCCGGCGCCGTTGTACTACACCACCCTGGCCAGTTTCACGGAGAGTAGCGCCGCACCTAAAACTTGGCAGCCGTCGTTTGCAAACCCCACAGATAAGCGGCAATTGACGCAGTCGCAACTGGCCCTGAAACTGTCACGGTTTCAACGCGCCGAAGCGATTGAGTTGCTCGATCAGTTCTTAAAAGGCACACCGCCAGCGACCGACACAGTCTGGGCTAAACGCAACCTCGCTATGCTTCTTGCGGTTCGGGGGGGCATGGACGATCGCAAACGGGCGATGGATTTGCTTGTCACTTCCGATGAAACCAACGGCGACACCGCTGACGAAAAACGGTCCACGGCAGCGGTCTTAACGGCCCTCTCCCGATACCTCGATGGCACGGACCGCAAGTTAGTGCTGGCGCGGGCCACGAAGGCCCTGCAAGCTCTTGTGGCGGAAACGCGGACCCCCCTGGATGCGTACCTGTTAGCCCAAGTGTACCGTTCCGCCGGGAACCGGAAGGCCAGCACGGAGGTACTGAACAACCTGTTGACGGCGGACCCGAAGAACCTCGAATTCCACATCATGGCGCTCGAAGAACTTTCGGAGATGGGTCAACTGGCCGCCGCCGAACCGTTCGCGCAACGTCTTCTCGGGCTTTATCCGGCTGACTTCCGGGCAATCAGTGCGGTTGCTCGATACGAGTGCCAAGCCAATCGCCCGGACCGGGCGTTTGTCGTTGCCGAGAGCTACACCCGCACAGCCGATGCCAGTGCGGGTGACTTGCCGGCGAAGTCCGCCCGAGTGGCGGAACTCCTGGACGAACTCGCCCGGATGCCAACGGTTCGCCGAACCGAAGCGGGTCACAAGATGATAAAAAGTGCCGTCGAACGGTTTGAATCGCTGATTGCCAGTCGCCCCGAAGCCATCGTGGCGGCAGCCGGCTTGTTGGGATTTGACGATCGACATGCGGACGGTTTCGCACTCATCGAGAAGCAGTCGAAAACGCTGCCGAGTCGCACGAAAGCGGCTGCGGGGTTAAGTGTGTTGCGGACAACTGGCGCGTCCGACCAGCAATTCACGCTGGTCCGGCAGTGGTTGGATGTTGCCAAGCGCGACGAACCGGACTCGTTGCCGTTGCAATTGAATGAAGGCGAGTTTTTCGCCATGCGGATGGACTACGCCAACGCGGAACGGGCGTATGAAGCTGTCTTGGCGAAAGACCCTCGCAACGTGGTGGCGTTGAACAATCTGGCCTGGATTTTGGCCCCACGCCCGCAATCGAGTGCGAAGGCCCTCGCCCTAGTTGATCGCGCGGTGGCCGAAATCGGCTTCACGGGTGAAGTGCTGGACACCCGTGCCCGCATCCGGATCGCGGCGAAGCAATTTGAACTCGCCGAGAAAGATCTGGTCGATGCGCTCTCGCAAGAAAAGACCCCACTGCGGCTGTTCCACATGGCGCTCGCCAAACAGGGGCAGACGCCGAGCAACCCGAATGAAGCCACGAAAGCATTCCGTTCGGCGAAGGAACGTGGGCTAGACGCGAAAGCGGTCCACCCCGCCGATCTGCCGCAATACCGCGTCTTTGAAGCCGATATGCCACCCAAACGGGATGCCAATTAACACCGGGGTGAGGGGCGGCCACTACAATAGTGGGAAAAGATAACCTCACGAGATTCACCCATGAGTTCGTCGAACGATCGCGTGCCGGTCACGGTACTGACGGGCTTTTTAGGAGCCGGTAAGACAACACTGTTGAACCACATTCTGACGGCTCA
>JANLRE010000132.1:0-14316 GCA_031368205.1 Fimbriiglobus sp.
GTCGCTACGCTCAACCCCAGGCTAATGGCTGCCATCCCTTCGGGATCAAAGCAACCCGAGGCATCCTGAAGGGATGCTAGCGATTAGCCTGGGGTTGAGCGCAGCGACACCCCAGGGATCGTGTCCAGCCGAATCAAAGCATCCTGAAGGGATGCCAGCGATTAGCCTGGGGATGAGCGCAGCGACACCCCAGGTACTTCTGCCTAAACTTGGCCCTACTTTCCACAAGGAGTTTGCCATCAGTAAAGCGTTTGAGACGCAGCGGGACGAGTTCTCGGTAAGCCAGGAGAAGGCGGTCCTGGTGTCGGTGTCCTTGCCGGACCGGCCGTGGCTCACGGACGACCCGTGCGAAGAAATTCGCGGCCTCGCGGAGTCGGCTGGTGCTCGTGTTGTGGGGGAACTCACGCAGAAACGGCACGGCATCCAACTCGGCACCTACGTCGGCACCGGCAAGATTCAGCAGCTTCAAGAGTTGGTGGAAAGCAGTGATGCGGACGTGGTGATCTTTGACAACGAGTTGACACCGGCGCAAGCCCGGAACCTCGAAAAAGCCGTCGGCGTGAAGGTGCTGGACCGCTCCGAGGTGATCCTGGACATCTTTGCGACCCGCGCCCAAACCCTGGAAGCCCGCCTACAAGTCGAACTCGCGCAGCTCGAGTATTCGTTGCCGCGACTGAAGAACATGTGGACCCACTTGTCCCGGCAAGCGGGCGGCGGCATCGGCGTGCGCGGGCCGGGGGAAACGCAACTGGAGTCCGACCGCCGCATGGCCGGGATGCGGATCCGGGACTTGAAACACAAGCTCGCGGAAGTTCAAGCCCGCAAAGAACGCGAAGTGAGAAGCCGGGGCGAGTCGTTCACGGTCTCGCTCGTCGGCTACACCAACGCGGGCAAATCCCGATTGATGAACACCCTGACCAAGGCCGGCGTCTACGTCGAGAACAAACTGTTCTCGACCCTCGACACCCGCACGCGGCAATGGCACATCAAGGACTTCGGCAAAGTGTTGCTGTCGGACACCGTCGGGTTTGTTCGCAACCTGCCGCACGACCTCGTGGCTTCTTTCAAAGCGACCCTGGCGGAAGCGCGGCACGCCAAGTTGTTGCTACATATCGTCGATGCCAGCAGCCCTCTTGCGGAAGAACACATCCGGGCCGTGATGGAGGTGTTGAAGGAGTTGGAGTGCGACAAGAAGCCGATGATCCTGGTCCTGAACAAGATCGACCGCGTACCCGATCGGTCGTTCCTGGACGTGTTGAAAGCCCACCACCCGAAGGCCGTCGCCATCAGTGCGGTGTCCGGCGAAGGCGTGCAAGAACTGATTGACGCCGTGATCGAAGCCCTCGCCACCGACATCGCCGCCGCCGAGATTGTCCTGCCCGCCGGCAACGGCAAACTGCTCGCGTTCTTGAACGCCCACACCGAAATCTACCGCCAAGAGTTTCGCGGCAACGACGTGGTGATCCGGTGCTATCTACCGAAGCACTTGCTGTATCAAGTGGAGGGCGAAGGGGTGAGTGTGAAGTATTTGAAGCAAGAATTGGTGCAGGAAGCAATTTGACCGAGCAAAGCCCACGGACGATCGTCCGTGGGCTTTCCGCCCATTTCAAACCTTAGCGCACTCGCGCTTTGAACTTCACCATGCCACTTTGCCCCGGTGCGATGGGGCCGGGGATCTCGAACCGCACGACTGCGGAGCCGGCTTCGTTATCGACCGAAGTCACGTTGGCAGGGCGATCGGTTTGGGCGGAGCCGGCGATGTACGTCAGGCGCCCACTCAGGCTATCGCTCAGGATCAAATCCGTGGCGGGCTTCGTGGTGCCGTTGCGGTACTTGATTGTGAAGGTGACGACTTCACCTGCTTGGACCGGGCCGGTTGGCTCGACCGATTTCGTCACGACGATCTGATTTGGGGTGTTGGTAATCTCATCCACTTCCAGTGTGCCGACGACGACTTGGACCCCAGACACGGTGGCCATGCCTTGCACTTTGCTCAGGCTGATGAACGTGTGAACCCCTTCCCGGACCACCACGATGGCGGGGCGTTCGCGGCTGTCGAAGCCGAGCGGCTTGTCGCGGTTGATGGCGGCCATCGGCGCGTTGTTCGAGCTAGCGGTGACGCGGGTTAACACTTGCGTGGTGGCATCCAGGCTGTGCGCGACTTGCACGCCACCCGGCATCACTTCGACTTTACGCAACACATAGCGTGGCGAGCAAATGCAGACTTCGTTCGACGTGGCAACTCGACGCTTGCCGTTCATGGTGTATTCGAGCGCGACATCCGTGGGGTTCAAACCGCCCAGGCGTTGACCGAGACCGATCCCGAGAATCGCGCCTTTGTCGCCGCCGTCCGTGAGGCATTCTTCGGTCGTCGGTTTTGGCCCGATGATCGGGTCGTAGAGCGGGATACTGGCACAAGGCAACATTGCGGGTGCGGCCGGTGCGGACAGCGTGTTTTCGCCGGGGAGCAAGATCGTACCGGCGACCGTGGCACGGGCCAGTTCGTCGGGTTCGGGTTTGCGGTCACCCATGCGTAAAATCGCCACAAGGCGACCATTGTCGCGGGCCGCGTCCATCGCGCCGTCGAATGTGATGTCGGTGAATTCGAGCGGCTGGTCGGGCTTCGCTTCGATCGGGACGGCTTTCGTGGGGTCTTCGAGGTAGATCACCTTGGTCACGAGTGTGCCACCGAGAGCACGGTCGATGTCGGCTTTGGTAATCAGAATCGGTGCGGGGAATTCCATGTACTTCATGCCCGGTCGGGGCACGAGACTGCCGACCACTTCGAGGACCGGGTAAAGCCGCTCCGTCGGGTGGCCCGGTAGGTTCGCCAGTTCGAGAACGTACCGATAGCCGGGGCGAAAACCTGCGGTGACCGGGGTGGCAAAAATCTTCCCCGTGGCGGGGCCGGGTTGAAGCACAACCTTCACCCCGTCCGGCGCGAGAATCCGACCGGCCAACACCGGGGCGGGTGGCCCCAACGGCGGGCACGTTTGGCGTGGCATCGTGGGATGCGGGTAACCCATGTACGGCATGAGCGGCGAGGACATCGGCGTCGAAGGGGCACACCCTTGCGCACACCCCGGAGCCATCGGCGGGTTCGCTAGCACCATCGGTAGCAGCAAGCTGAGTGTCGCGTTCATGGCCGGGGTTCCTTATACTCGACCCGTTTGCTGTGGTCGGATTTTGTAGGTCGTGGTCGAGTCTTTGCGAGGCCCGACATCGAGATCATCCGAGCCACGACCGTCAGGGAGTGGCCCAACTGGCATCACAAAATACGGTTTGTTGATATCGGTAAAGCGGATCGCGGGTAGACGGTTTGGCCACTCCCTAACGGTCGTGGCTCGGACGGATTGCTCAGACCCGGATTAGGACAAGAGACGGCGACTCGCTTCACGCGAGTCGCCGGTGCTTTCAACGTCAAACGGGTTAGTTCAAGCTCGGCAAGCTGATTGGTCGGCTCAGTGTTGGCGACTTGACTCCACTCGGCAGTGGTGCAGGCGTCACGGTTGCGGGGCTGGTCATGGGCCGTGTGATCGACGGCATCGTCATTGGTGCGGTCGTCGGCATAGCCATTGGAGGCGCAGTCGGTGCCATCATGCGGGGTGGTGCCGATTGCATCGCCATACCACCACCGACTGGGGCGTCCAGTGCGGGCGTGTTCGGGTCTTGCAGATCGACGTTACCGATGCGGACCACGGCCAGGATCGTCCCACGACGGTTGGCTTCTTCGAGCGGGTTGACACCCGGTTCGAGGCGGGTCGAAACGACTTCTTCCGCACCGGCCACGGCGGCCAAGTCCTGGAACTTCTCGTCCGGTAGGTAGATCACCTTCACGACGAGGTTGCCCGCCTTCACTTGGTCGAAGTCTTCGTCCGTGAAAGTCACCGGCACCGTGTTGTGCGACAGGTACGTGACCGTCTTCGCGGTCGCCGGGTACACTTCGAGCGTCGGGTAGTATTGCTTACCCGGCTGGTTCGGAATGCTACTCAGCCGCAGGCGGTACATGTTCATTTGCGGGAAGTTGTACCGGGCAGGGGCTTCCAGTCCGGATTCGGGGAAGCTACCACCAGCCGATTGCCAGGTGATCTTCATGCCCGCCGGGTTGCCGAAGCGGATCGACGTGCGACCCCCGGCATACATCCCCTGATACATCCCGCTACCGGGACCACCCGCACCGATTGCTGCCACGGCGCCATACGGCCCCATCGCAGGAACCGGGACGATGCCACCATTGCCCATCATGTTCTGGAAGCCGCTGGTAGTCGGGCCGTAAGCGGGCAAGCCGCCCCCGGCACCGGGCGCACAACCGGCAGGGCCACACCCCGCACCGGATGACAGACCGCCACCCCCGTTGCCAACGGCCGCAAAGCCAGCGGTTGGCGAGATGACGTTTTTGAAGCTGCCGTTGCGGACGTCAGCCCGAACGACGCCGGCGCCTTCTTTGCCACTTGGCATTTGTGCGGCAGCAGTCACGTGAATTGGCTCGTTGGTCGGCCCTTTCACGTTAGTGATTTCTTGCATCCGGGTCGCTTGGCCGAACGGCCGCGCCCCGTCTTGGGCTGTGTTCCCACTTGGGCTAACACAGCCCCCCAGCCCGGCCAATAACACAATCGATGCGGCAGTACGTTTCATGGTCCCCCCCATTGAACAGTTCGCCCCATAACGGCCGGGCGACGACCGAAGCCCCCGAAAGGCACCGAATCGGTACACTCTCTTGTTTCACGTTCAGCATCGACAAATCAGCCGCCCGAACTTTGCACAAATTCGGAACACTCGGCACATTCGAGCGCGTCAATAGTAAATGGGGCAAGGTAGGGCGGTTTTTGGAGACCACGTCAGACATGATCTGGTAGATTCGGTTGGATATCTTGCGTCGGAGTCTACCAGATACGAAGTGGCATCATCCGAGCCACGACCGTTAGGAAGTGGCCCAACCCTCCGCCCGCGCTACGCTTCTTCATTTGTCACACACCGTTTCGTGAGCGACTGGTTGGGCCACTCCCTAACGGTCGTGGCTCGGATGGATTGGTCAGCAATATGACAAAATCGAGAGCGATATTTAGTCAAAAACCGCTCTGTCCTAACTGGGTTGGGGTGGGTATGCGGGGGACATTTGCTGTTGGGTGGGTTGGGGATAGGCTGACTGTTGGCGAACCCGTCTGTGATTTTGAGGTTTCCTGATGTCCGTTGATTTACTGCCCTCGGATCGTCTGCCGCCACAAAGTCGGGAAGCCGAAAAGGGCGTCATTGGGAGCGTGTTGCGGGATAACCAGGTGTTGTCGGATTTGTTGCAGATCATCCGGCCGGACAACTTCTACTTCGACGCGCACCAGAAGATTTTCCAGATCGTCATCGACCTGTACAACGACGGCAAGCCGGTCGATTTGGTGATTTTACACGAAGCCCTGAAAGCGAAGAAGCAGCTTGAGGACGTGGGCGGGGTGGCGTACCTCGCGGAGTTGTGGGACGCCGCGCCGACGGCAGCGAACGCGGAGTATTACGCCCGGATCGTGCGGGACAAAGCTTTAGTACGGAACCTGATTCACACCAGCACCGAATTGCTGCGCGACGCTTACGACGGCGTTACGTCCGCCGACGAACTGTTGGGCCAAGCCGAGCGCAAAATTTTAGACATCGCCGAGAAGGGCACGACCGGCGAGACGTTCACGCTGGAACGGACCCTGATCGACACCTTCAACCGCATCGACGAACGCGCCGGGAAAGCCCACCTGAGCGTGACCGGGTTGGGAACGGGGTACGTCGATTTGGACAACATGACCGCCGGGTTGCACAACAACGAACTCGTGATTATTGCCGCCCGTCCGTCGGTCGGGAAAACCGCGTTCGCGCTGAACGTTGTTCGTCACGTCATTCTGGAAGATCGCCAGCCGGTGTTCTTCGTCAGCCTGGAAATGTCGCGGTTAGAGTTGGCGGAACGGTTGTTGTGCTGCCAGGGTCGCGTCGATAGCCACCGGCTGCGCAAGGGGACTCTCGACAGCAACGAGATTCAAAAACTGATGGCAGCCGGGGACACGCTGCGGGGCAACGCCCACGCCGGCTTCGTCAAGTTGTTCATTGATGACTCGCCCGCCCAGTCGATGCTACGCATCTCCGCCAACGCCCGTCGGCTCAAGTTGCGGCACGACATCCGGTTGGTGGTGATTGATTACCTGCAACTTATCGAACCGGAAAACCGCCGTGACCCCCGCCAAGAGCAGGTGGCCCAGATCAGTCGCCGGTTGAAGTTCTTGGCAAAGGAATTGCAACTCCCGGTGATCGCACTCGCGCAGGTCAATCGCGCCTCCGAAGACCGCCAAGACCACAAACCGCGTCTGTCCGACTTACGCGAAAGTGGTTCGATCGAACAAGACGCGGACACCGTGATGTTGCTGCACCGCCCCGGCAAGTTCGACGGCACGCAAGAGGACAACGTGCTCGAAATCATCATCGGCAAGCAACGCAACGGCCCGACCGGCGAAATCACATTGGCCTACCTCAAGCAATACATGCGCTACGAAAACTTCGCCGCCGACAGCAACTACGGCGGAATTTGAGTCGGCTTTCAGATTGGAAAGACTTGGAAACGAGTGACCTGTCTCGTGTCGTTTCAATAAAAGGAATGCCCTGGCCGGTTTACGACCACCGATTTTTTGGCCTCGCAACCTCGGAATAATCCTGTTAAATTCCGTCTCGACGCAGCAGAAACGCTGTTCGACGCCAAATCGCACTGGAAACTGTCGATTGACACGCTATAATCCTAGTGACGTGACAATTGGAAGTAGACGATTGCGATTTGTACGTCCCCTTTTATCGCGCTGGGCGCGTCTCGACTTTTCCTCCCATGATGTTGCAGGAAGTTGTGATTTGGAAGCGTTTTTCGAGGTTTTGTACTGCAACCGTTGGGTTTTTGGAAAGTCTGTGAGCTAACCGATTGCGTGAAAGTGTGTTTCTTCGGGTGGCAAAGTTTGCCATTCGCAAAATTCCTTGGCCTAGGACCCGAGCCGCCGGTAACAACAGTCCCGCGTTTTTTCGTTGAGGGACTGTTGCAACAAATGCCGCGGCTCGTGCTCCGACCTTTTTCGGTTTCCCATTTCTTGAGGTAAGTGTTATGCCCGACGCCAAGAGCGTCGAAGGGTCGCCTCGACCCCCCGTCATCCGGAAACGCATCATCCGGAAACCCGGCGAGACTGGTCCCACTCCAACGACCCCTCCCGCCGCTGTGGCTGCTGTCCCCGTCCAAGAGCCGGTTCCGATTCCGGCTCCGTTACCGCCACCGGAGCCAGTCCGCGCCGTAACGACTCGGCAACCTGTACCAGCGCCGGCGCCGGTGCGTGTGGTCTCGCTACCGGCACCCTCAGCCGTACCAGCTCGCCCCGCTGCGCCTGCGGTTCGGCCCGACGGTTCCCGGCTCGACGACCTGTACCGAATGCCGATGCCAAAACTATTCCAATTAGCGGAAAAAGAAGGCATTCACGAACACACGGGGATGAGCCGCGCTCATCTCATCGTGGGGATCGTGCGGCGGCAAATCGAGCGGACGGAAGTGGTCCGCGGGTCCGGGACTCTCGAAGTTCTCCCCGACGGCTACGGCTTCCTCCGCAGCGCCGCCCACAACTACTTGGCTAGCCCGGAAGACATTTACGTCTCCCCGAGCCAAATTCGCCGCATGAGCCTCCGAACGGGTCTCGTCGTCGAAGGGCCGATTCGCTTGCCGATCGAAAATCAGGACAACTTTGCCCTGATGCAAATCGAACTCGTGAACGGCCGCCGCCCGGACGAAAGTTCCTCGATCACGAACTTTGAAGACTTGACCGCCCTTCACCCGAACGCCCGTTTCCGTCTGGAAACGGCGCCGGATGAAATCTCGATGCGGATCGTCGATATCGTCACCCCGCTTGGCAAGGGCCAACGAGGATTGATTGTCGCGCCGCCCCGCACCGGGAAAACGATTCTGCTCTCCAAGATCGCCAACGCGATCATGAAGAACCACCCGGAAGCTTACGTCTTCGTGCTACTCGTCGATGAGCGGCCCGAAGAAGTCACCGAAATGCAGAGCCTTGTGCAAGGTGCGAACGCCGAAGTCGTCGCCAGTACCTTTGACGAACCGCCGGAAGAACACATTCACATTGCGGAAATCGTCCTCGAAAAAGCCAAGCGGATGGTCGAGAACAAGCGGGATGTCGTCATCCTGTTGGACTCGATTACCCGACTGGCTCGGGCGCACAACACTGAAGCCCCTGGCGGCGGCAAGTTGCTGACAGGTGGTCTCGACTCGAACGCCATGCAGAAGCCGAAACGCTTCTTCGGGGCGGCCCGCAACGTCGAAGAAGGCGGTAGCCTGACGATCCTCGCCACCTGCTTGATCGACACCGGCAGCCGCATGGACGACGTGATCTTTGAAGAGTTCAAGGGAACCGGCAACAGCGAACTCCACCTCGACCGCCGCCTCGTCGAAAAACGGGTCTACCCCGCCATCGACGTGAACCGCAGCGGCACCCGGAAGGAAGACCTGTTGCTGCACCCCGAAGAACTTCAAAAGATCACCATCCTCCGCCGCGTGCTGGCCGACATGCACCCGGTCGAAGCAATGGAACTGCTCGTCAACCGCGCGAAAAAGACCAAGAACAACGCCGAGTTCCTCATCAGCATGAACTTGGGGTAAGTTGGAATTTTCGACAATGCCAGACAAAGCCCACGGACGATCGTCCGTGGGCTTTTTTTGTTGCAGATGTGGTAAACTATCACCACTCAGATTCGATCTCCCTCGGAGACGTTGCCATGACCGCGACCCGACCGGGCGTCACGCCGCTTCACTGGACCGTGCCGACATTTCACCGTGCCTGTTCAATCGGATTGTTTGAAGGACGCCGGGCGATCCTGCTACGTGGCGTAATCTTGGAGCAGGGAAAAATGAACCCACCCCACGCTGTCGCAATCCTGATTGTGAACGAGGTACTTCGTGTGGCGTTTGGCTCCGGGTGGACGATCCGAGTTCAACTCCCGCTCATTTTGAGTCAAGAGACCGATCCGGTTCCGGATTTGGCTGTCGTTCCCGGTGGCGTGCGAGATTTTGCAGCGGCTCACCCAACGATGGCAACCCTGGTCGTGGAAGTGAGTGACACCACTCTCGATCCCGACCTCACCATCAAAGCCGAAATCTACGCCACCGCCGGGGTGCTAGACTACTGGGTGATCGACGTAGAGAATCGGCAGTTGCACGTTTTCCGCGACCCGGTCCCGTTGCCGGAGGGGTTGGGTGCGACGGCGTATCGGTCCCATGTTACGTTGGCTGCGACCGATTCGGTTTCGCCGCTCGCACAACCCAACCATTCCATCCGCGTTACGGAGATGTTGCCATGACCACGTTACTGCAAGCCCCTCCCATGCCAGTTGCACGCCCGTCGTTGACCGGGCCGCGCCCGTTCGTCTGGACGGTGAAACTTTTTCACAACCTGGGCGATCTCGGCGTGTTTGAAGGGCGAAGGGCCAGTCTCATCAACGGTGCCATCGTGGAGGAAGGTATGATGAATCCGCCCCATGCTCTAGCGATGGAGTTGACAACGAGCGTCATTACCATTGCGTTTGGTGCAGGATGGCGAATTCGGTCGCAGTTGCCGTTGGTTTTCGACGACCTCAATTCACCCCAACCGGATTTTGCGATCATTCGCGGGTCGGTTCGTGGCGCGACGGGGCACCCGACTACGGCGGATTTGGCCATCGAGATTGCGGACAGTTCGCTAAACTACGACACGACCGTGAAGGCCGAACTGTACGCGACGGCGGGGATTCCAGAGTATTGGGTTGTGGACCTGGATGGTCGCCAGATGCACGTCTTCCGCGATCCGGTGGCGTTGCCAAAAGGGTTGGGCGCGACGGCGTATCAATCACACACGACATTGGCTGCGACCGATTCGGTTTCTCCACTGGCTGTGCCGGGTCAGTCCATCCGTGTTGCGGACTTGTTACCTTAGAAATGAGATCACGATTCATGACACCTTCGGACGCTTACGTGGAACTGGTGCGGCGATCGAAAGAGGTTGCGGTGTTGCAATCTTGCTCGTCAGTGTTGGGGTGGGACCAACAGACGTACATGCCGAAAGCGGGGGCGGGGTTTCGCGGCGATCAGTTGTCGCTGATTGCATCACTGAGCCATGAGAAAGCCACCGATCCGAAAATCGGCGAACTGCTCGCGGTCGTCGAAGGGTCATTAGTGGTAGCGGACGCCGAGTCCGTGGAAGCGGCGAACGTGCGCGAGTTGCGGCACGGCTATGACCGGGTGACGAAGCTACCGAAGCGGTTGGTCGAAGAGTTGGCGAAGGTCACATCGCAAGCCCATGAAGCGTGGGTGGAAGCGCGGAGTAAGAGCCATTTTGCGACGTTTCAGCCGTTGTTGGAGAAGGTCGTTGCCCTGAAGCGGGAGGAAGCGGCAGCGGTCGGCTACGCCGATCATCCTTACGATGCGTTGCTCGACGAGTACGAACCCGGCGCCACGTCCGCCGAGATTCGCCACGTGTTCGCGGGGTTGTCGAAGGAACTGGTGCCGTTGATTCAAGCCGTCGCGGACTCGGGGAAGAAGCCGAAGCCGGGCATCCTCGAACGCGACTACGCAATTGATCGCCAAAAGTGGTTCGCCGAGTCCGCTGCAATTGCGATGGGGTTCAACTTCCAAGCCGGGCGCCTGGACACCACCGCCCACCCGTTCTGCTCCCCGTTCGGGCCGGGCGATTGCCGGTTGACGACGCGCTACAACCCGCGCTGTTTCAACGACTCCTTCTTCGGCGTGATGCACGAAGCCGGGCACGGGATTTACGAACAGAACCTGCCCGTGGCCCACTACGGCACGCCGTGCGGGTCACATTGTTCGCTGGGGATTCACGAATCGCAGTCGCGGTTGTGGGAGAACCAAGTCGGGCGCGGCAAGCCGTTCTGGCAGCACTTCTTCCCCCGGCTAAAGCAAGCCTTCCCCGCGACTCTCGATGATGTCTCGCACCACGATTTCGACTTTGCGATCAACGAAGTGAAGCCATCGTTCATCCGCGTTGAATCGGATGAAGCCACCTATAACTTGCACGTCGTGTTGAGGTTTGAACTGGAACTCGACCTGATGAGCGGCAACCTGCAAGTGTCGGAATTACCGACAGCCTGGAACGAACGGTTCCAGAAGCTTCTGGGCTTAACCGTTCCGAGTGACCGCGAAGGGTGCTTGCAGGATGTCCACTGGAGCTTCGGCGGCATCGGCTACTTCCCCACCTACACGCTCGGTAATCTTTACGCTGCCCAGTTCATGGACGCCGTCAAGCGCGATGTCGGGGCGGATTCGCTGGCAGAGCAATTCAGCCACGGCGATTTCACCGCGTTGAAATCGTGGCTCGTGTCCCACATTCACACCCACGGTCGGCGGTTCCGCGCCGGTGAACTTTGTCGTCGGGCGACCGGGAATGCACTCACCCCGGCACCGTTCGTGGCATACTTAAAAGAAAAACTCTGCGGGTTGTATGGAGTGTGCTAGGGTTGTGTGGCGATTTGGGATCGTGCGTAGCGGCACGGATCGAGTTGATTCAGGTTCGGCATGAAGTCAATCGTCGGCGCAGAAAATGCTGGTATGTCTATTGGAAAGAATGGACCGAACCGCCCGATCGACTTGTCTCAAAATAGTGCCGGTAAATAGCGGTTTTAGCGACCCCTTCCCGCGCTAACCGTTGTGACGTGGGGTTTACACCCCATACAAACTGTTAACACCGCGAAACAGACCACGAAGCCATGAACGAAATTCCCCGACAGGATGATCCCCTCAACGTCGAAGAAATGGACGTCATGGAGACAATCCGCACACAATCTGGGGAAACGGAGTGGATTGGTCACCCGAGCCGACCCACGTTTGAAGCCGACGATTCCCACGACAACAACACCCCGCCCCCCAACGTTCCGAACCCCGAAACCGGAGACCGCATCGGGCCGTATGTCCTGGGCGAAAAACTCGGGAGCGGGGTTTCGTGTTTCGTCTATCGCGGTTGGGACGAGCAAAACGAATGCCCCGTGGCGATGAAAATCGTCAACTGGGCGAACGTCTACGACCGCGCCGCCGCGATGAAGCAGATGCGCACCGAGGCGGCTGCATTAGCCCGCGTCAAGCACCCGCGTGTGGTCCGGTTCATTGACTTCGGCTTTGACCCCCGCTGGCCGTACATCGTGACGGAGTTTGTCGAAGGTCGCCCGATGGGGGAACTGCTTCGCGGCGGCGGGGCACTGCCGTTGGAGTGGGCGGTTTACCTAATTTCGCAAGTCGTCGATGGCCTGGGTGCCGTGTGGCGTGCGGGTCTGGTTCACCGCGACATTAAGCCGGACAACGTTCTCGTTGGTCCGAACGGCGTGGCCAAGCTGATCGACTTCGGGTTAGCCAAAGCCCCCGTGGTCCGCAACGCGCCGCCGACCGGCCCTGAACTCGCGGGCACTGCCGCCTACCTCGCCCCGGAGCAGGCGCGCGATGCGTCCATCGTGGACTTCCGCGCCGACATCTACTCCCTCGGCGTGACGTTCTACGAAGCCCTAACGGGTCGCCTCCCCTTCGAGAGCCGCAACCGGATGCAAGTGATTTTCCAACACATCAACACGCCCCCCGTCCCCCCGATCGACCGCCTCCCGACCATCCCACAGATCATCTCCGATATGTGTTTGTGGATGCTCGCCAAGAACCCCGACGAACGCCCCCAAAGCTACGACGAACTCCGCCAATCGTTCGACACCGTCACCGGCACATAGCCACGATCGTTAAAAAGTCTCGTGTCTTGACACCAGAACCGTGCCAATGGTGGCCCGTCTGGAAGCCGGTTCATTCAGATGTTGCCGAACTCCCGTCCGCAACGAGCAGGTAACAGACGTCGGTGATGATTTGTGACGGGTCGCTGTTCCATTCGTCTTTCCAGTGACCGTAAACTTCCCAATTCGGACCGGCCAGCGTGTACCGATTTTTCGCGCACCACTGGCGAATCGCCTCGTGGGCGCCGTGGAGCAGTCCGTAAGGACCGTGGTGGGTCGTTGAGGCCACGAGACCGGGCGGGGTGATCGAGGGGACCACTTCGCCGACCCCGGCGAACGGGCCGTTCAACTCGACGCCCACTTCCAGGTTGATCTGGCCGTCCAGGTAGACCGCAACGTGCCGACCCGCGCCGGGGACTTGATGCGTGCGGAGGACGTTCCAGACGGTCCCACAGGCGTCCAGAACGACTTTGGACAGTTCATGAGGTGTCGCGCGGCGACGCACAACCGCAAGCGGAAGCCCGCCGAGTTGTTCGAGGCGGACAACGTATTCCATGAGAACACCCCTTCGATTTAACTTGCTTGCTGTTGGAACGGATTCCGTCTGTCACCTGCACGTAAACCCTGATGGTGGGCGGGAGGACAGGAGTGAGACACGAAAGAATTATCTCTAAGCCAAATCTGTGAGTGACCATCTGCTGTCATTAATCACGAATCCGAAGATTGGAAGGGGCACATGACTCAAACATCAGATTTCACCTCACTCGACGGTTTTTGATCTTCCCATACCAGCCAGGCAAGGCCAGTAGCGTCTGCGAAGTCGGCGAACACAAGCCCGCGGTTGTCTGTTTCGCCGAAAAGTATAAATGCCACCTTATCGTCTTGAGTCATCTGATAAAGTCGTTCGTCGAATGGTCGGACTGGATCGAAGACCAACTCCTGTTTCTGGTCAACAATGATCTTTCCTGCGGTCATGGTTAAGGCCAAGTCACCTCCAGTCAATTTGCCAGTTGGTTTCATAATCCCTTCCTGCGGCGAAGCTAACGCTCCTCCAGCTAAGGCCCAAAGTGCATTGAATTGGGCTTGCCCACGTGTAAAGATTTCCTTCTCCTCCCTCTCTTCAGCTTGAACCGCTTCTTCCAATCGAGCGAGTGTCTGATGCGGGAAATCTCGATCGAGAGCATCGAAACCGCCGCTATGACCTTGTAGAAGTTTCAGACCGGCAACTGGTACAGGTGAGAGGAAATGCTGGTTGGCCATGTTGCAAAGTCCGACAGTTGCTCCAAGTTGGGCAGCACGAGAGAATGAGTTATACGCCAACGATGTCAAATCGAGTTTACTTTGAGCGCGACCGAGGTTGTTGACTGAGGAGGCACTCTCATCCAAATCAAATGCACGCTGTGAACAGTATAAAGCTAAGAGACCATACGGCAAAGGATCGTGTTCTAGAGTGTTGTATCCCAACACGTTAGGAGCAACTCATGTCGGCATCGAAACTTCAGCGGCGGGCATATCGCAGTGATCTCACATTGGCGCAATGGAACATCTTGTCGCCGA
>JANLRE010000134.1:0-8867 GCA_031368205.1 Fimbriiglobus sp.
TCGGCGACAAGATGTTCCATTGCGCCAATGTGAGATCACTGCGATATGCCCGCCGCTGAAGTTTCGATGCCGACATGAGTTGCTCCTAACGTGTTGGGATACAACACTCTAGAACACGATCCTTTGCCGTATGGTCTCTTAACAATCGAGTTACATGTAAATTGGGCGGCTATCGCAGTCATCGGTCGGCGTTTTGTCGTGTTTAGTCTCCTGGCACTTCTTGCTTCGATGGCCCTCTTGGCCTTCCCGACGCACTTTTATCTGTTGGTGAATTACCCTTGGTATAAATTGTTAGTCAACATTAACCTCGTGCAGTTTACCCTCATCAATGATCAGATTCACTACGTCGGCGCTGGCCTTGGATTGCTGGTCTTGATTGCGGTTGGTTATGTGAGGTTATTACCATCGAGAGATTTGGAATAACAACGGCTTGGTTATGACACAACGAACGTCCCTCCCTGTTTCGATCGAGCTTGACCACTTCTGCCGGCATGGTATGACCCCGGTTGCTTGAATCCCCAAACTCCGCCGCGCGGAGGCTGATTGTGCGAACGTTACTTTCGATCGTTGGCGTGTTAAGCTTCGTGGCGATGTCGTCGGCGCAGACGGGGCCGTATCTTGCGCAGGTGACGGCGGATGGTGTGGTCGTGCGCAGTGGCGAAGGCGAAAGTATGCCAGAGACCGGCACACTGGCACGGGGGGAGCGCGTGATTGTCGTTCAGCAGATCGGCGAAAAATGGCTGGCGATTGAACCACCACGCGGGCAGGTTTCGTGGGTGCGAAACATTGCGCTGGGTGCGATGGCCGACCAACCCAAAGATGTCATTCCGCGCAACGCGGTGATTCAAGCGGATTCGACAATTGAAATCTCGGCGGGGCGACCGGGGGTGCCGAAGCCACTGGACGTGCGGCGGGTTGCAATTCCCGACGGCACGATTGTGAAGGTCATCGGCACGATGGTCGAACATAACGGGATGAAGTGGGTGCCGATCGAGCCGCCGGACGGGGATTTGCGGTACATTCCCAAATCCGCCGTGCAGTCGCTGAATCGCGGTCCCACCGCAGCGTACTCGGTCACGTCGCCCAAGCCAGACCTCACGCCAACGACGGGGGGGACGATACCAGCAACGTCGGTTCCGCTGCCGAACAGTTTCCAGCCATCCACCGCGTCGGTGCCGAACCAACCCGCTTCGTTCGCCACGACTGGTACGGGTCGAACCAAGCCGGACAACTGGCCGAGCCACCCGCTTTGGCAGCAAGCGGAGCAAGCCGAATTGGCGCGCGAGTATGCGAAAGCGGAATCACTTTACTTGAAGCTCGCCGCCGAGATGAACCAGACCAACGGCGACCCCGAATTGGCGAACCTGTGCTACACACGGGTCCACGCGGTCCGTGAGAAACAACGCAGCAATGGCCGGCCAACTCCGTCCGGTAGTGAACCTGTAAAGCGTAACGAGACACCGCAAGCAACCGCGAACCAGTGGGTCGGGCCGGGGGAATTGCGGCTGGCCGGCTTCCGCATGGATGGCCGCACAACCTACGCACTTGTCAGCACTCGTGGTCAGGTCAAGTGCTATGCGATCCCCGGCCCTGGCTTGGACTTGGAACGATTTCGCGGTGATGTCGTCGATTTGTACGGCTCGATGACCTACCCCGGTGACCTTCGCGGCGTTGGGGTGATGACCGCAACCCGTGCGCAATCGGTGCGACGCGAATAGTCACGAAAACTCGATCAACGATTGCGTTTTCACGATGGCGAACTCTTCCGGGAAGGTGTGGAATGCGGAGATGCACAACCCGGTCGGTAGTGGATCGACGGTAATGTAACCCATCGGTGCCAGTCCGAGGCGGTTGTGGGATTGATAGTGGAAGATCAAACCCCGTTTGGCACCGTCGCGGGCTAACTCTTCGTGGACATGCAAGTACACTTCCGGCGACAAGATTTCGGACTGTAAACTCATCGTGTAACGGGTGGTCGGTCCTAGTTCCCAATGCCCCGATCGGGTGCCTTCAAAACGGTGTTGTAGCCGCAACCCTTGGTCCGGTAGAACTTCCCCCGACGTTGTGGTCACTTCAAAAAGACAGATGTCGCCGTTGGTCCACTCCAGCGCGTGACCCGTCGGGGTCATGCGAACGGTGAGCGTATAACGATCCCGTTTGATGCGACGGAGTGAAAGCGTCTCGAACAATTCCGGGTGCAGGGTGCGGTCGTACAAACGGAACACCAAGTCCGCAACACGGGGGCGTAGGATCGGGTCATTCCGTCCGCTAAAACTCGGCACAGTCCCACCACATCGAACAAGAGTTCGGATTCGACACGCTGGCGGGCGGATTATAGATTCCTCGTTCCCCATTCCGCAACAGCGATCAACGGAATTGCGCTTAAAGTGCTTCTGAACGTGCCCTCCTAACGAAATCAAGCGGCGTGGAACATCGTGTTCCACGCCGCTTAGGTCATGAGTATCCACTCGACGAAGCCGTCTGAAATTTAGACGCCGTCGCCGGTTTTCTTCGGTGCGTCTGCCGGCTTAGCATCAGGCTTTTTCGGGGCTTCCATCTTCTTAGGCTCTGCCGCTGGAACGCCGGGCATCGCGGCTGGTGTCGCTGTGACAGGCATTTCCGAAATCACTGAGCTCGCGCCACAGCAATCCGATGTTGTGTATGCAGGAGCAACCATTGCACCCTGGCAACCCGTCGAGTAGCCAGCCGCGCTGCCCATGCAGCTATGGCTCGCGGTGCCGTGGCAGCTACCGTGGGAGCGGAGGCCAAGGAACCCGCTGCCGCCGTGGCAGCTTGAGCTACGACCACTGAACAGGCCGAGGCCAAGGATACCCGAGCCACCACCGTGACAGCCTGCGGCAACGGGTGCTGCGTAACCGCTGCAACCACTAGCGTAACCGCTACAACCACTAGCAACAGGTGCGGCGTAACCGCTGCAACCGCTAGTAACAGCCGCGCCGTGGCAACTACCGTTGCCACCCAGAAGTCGACCACCGAACGACGAAACGTCGCCGGAACCCGACATCGCCATCATGAGAACCATTGTGTACATCTAAAAACCTCCCGATCCTGTGTGTAAGGACGTGGACTGAAATAACCCACAACCCCCGAATTACGCTCAGCATTTCCCATACCGTCTCAAACATCCCCCACGCTCATTGCTTCCAGAATTAATATCTAGTTGCGATCAGCTTTGCAGATCTGGGTAAGCTGGGAAGGAGTCGTAATGGGGTCAGCTAGCGTATAGCAATCCTAAGACTCGCCTCGAAAAGCGTCAATAGTAATTTGGATAAGATGCGGTGTTTTGTGAGTATTGGTTGAGTGCAAAGTTGGGGTCGGGATTGCGGATTGGATTACCAGAGTTACTCGGGTCTCGAATTCGCGCTTCACGACTTTCGATTCGGCTGGCGCGATCCTACCGACTACCGCATCTGCCATCAAACTAACGGACCTCGTCCGATGGTGTTGTCTCTGAGGGGACCGTGCCGATCGGTTATCTTGTAGGAGTCCTCGGTTAGGCTAAGTGTGAACACCGGACTTCGTGAAAAGTTTACAATTGGAGTGGCCAGTATGGACACGGCCCACGCGCTGGTTTCGGAAGACGATCTCGTCCCGCCGGCTCAACCGCGAAGCGTTTATCGGATCGGCTTGGTTGGCTTAGTGCTATCGGCAATTGCGGCGGCAATCGGATTGTTGGCGGACGCGATCTTCACCGACGTGCCAGCGATTCTTGCCACACTTCGCTTGGGGCTTGTCGGTGTCGGTGCGGTCTTGGCCGGCAGTGCAATTTCGATGCGACCGGGATTGCCCCGTGTTTGGTTGATTGCAGCGGTGACTGGTTTTCTCGCCGCCTACGTTGGCATTCCGGAACACTGGGATTCCGGGCGGTTATTGGCACGGGTCTTTTCGGGCGTTGCCGTGGCCGGCGCGGTCCTTGTCGCGGTGCAGCCGACCGTTCGCTACGTGTTGATTTTGTGCGGCGTGCTGTTTCACTTCAGTAGCATTTTAATCTCGACGACTTGGCCCGATCCGACGCCGTGGCTTGTGAACCAACTCGGGCAACGGGTTTACATTCCGTACCAGCAGTTCACGTACTTGCGCAACGCCTACCACTTTTACTCGCCGGAACCGGGGCCGGCGAGCTTGCTGTTTACGCTGGTGACCTACGAATACGACGCCATCGACCCGGACACCGGCAAGCCGAAGGTCGAACAAGAATGGATCACAATACCGCACCGGGGGACGCAAACCAAAGACCCCCTGGCGCTCACGTATTACCGCCGGTTGTCGATTACAGAAAACGCGACGCGGGTTTCATCCGACATCGGTTGGCAGACCGAAGAAAAGCGGCAAATTAAGAAACGCCGCGACGATGTCGCCAACCCGTTCGGCGTGTTACCGGCGGGCGTCAAACGAATTCCGCACCCGCCGGTGAACGAAATCCCGGAGTTCCGCTGGCACCTTCAACCCCAAGCGGACATTACGCGCTACCTGTTGCCGTCGTATGCCAAGCACATTGCCGTTGAGAATTCGGTACCCGGTCGGCGCGTGGTCAAGGTGAAGATCTATCGGGCCGAACACCTGATCGTGGCGGCACAGTATTTCGCCATCCAAAAGGTCTCGCCGTACCACCCGAGCCTGTTCCGGATTTACTTCCTCGGGGATTACACCCCGGACGGCAAACTGATCGACCCCCAAGACCCGATGCTCTACTGGATCATTCCCGTCACGATGAAGCCCGAGAAGCACCCGCTGAACGATCCACGCCCGGAGCACTTTGACGATTACCTGACGGAACACTCGGGGTTCGTTTTTGACTGGAGGAACCTACGGCCATGAGCACGACGCCCCCCGCCTTGATACCCACTGTACCGACGCCCGCCCACCCGACCCCCAACCTCGGGCGACAGGTCTTGAACTTCTGGTTCGCCGCCGCCGACCCGACGACGATGGGGTTCATCCGCATCGTGACCGGGTGCCTGATCCTGTACACGCACTTGGCGTACTCGTTCGACCTGCAAAACTTCTTCGGCAAGGACTCGTGGTACGACACGCAATCCATCAACCGGGAACGCCGGGAGATGCCGCAGAGTGCGCCGACGTTGGACTGGGAAGACCCGACCTTTCCGCAACAACTTCCGCAACTGCCGGAGTACCCGCACCGGCGGAAAGTGTGGATGGCCTACCTACGGGCCAACGTCACGCCGGAGACCACGACTGCGGAAATTGATGCAAAACTGGCGTACCTGGAACGCTTGCTGAAGTACGACGAAGAGCAGATGCGGAACCGCATCGGCGAAGCCCGGTACACCTGGGAGGGGATTGCGTACCTTTCCAACCTGTCATCGAATGCGACGGACCGCACGAACCAACTGGCGGTGTTGTTGGACGAGAGTCAGCGGGCTTCACGAAGCGCGTCCCGAATTCCAAAGTTGGAGATTCCGCCAACCCCATCAGCAGTGGGTTTGATGTCGGGACCGGACCGCGCGACCTTTGCCAAAGAGGCGGAAGCCTGCTTTGTTTCGTTACCCGTGGATCCCAATGACCGCGCTTACATCTTGGTCCACTACTCCGAGAGCACCTATGGCCAACGAAAAGCGTTGCTCGGGTTCATCCGTGGCTTGACGAAGCTATCCGCGACGGAGCGAGATTGGCAACTCCGCTACATCGAGTATTGGAACGTGGACCCCAACATCTGCATTCGGTTCGGCAGTTCGATCTTCTCGCTCTGGTTCCACATCACCGACCCGACCGAGATGGTGATCGCCCACTGTGCCATGCTCGTGGTGTTCGTTTGTTTCACACTCGGCCTCTGGACCCGTGTGACTTCCGTGCTGACGTGGTTGGCGATCCTGACGTACATCCACCGCTCGCACCAAACGCTGTTCGGCATGGACACGATGATGAACATCCTGGCCCTCTATTTGATGATCGGCAACAGCGGCGCGGCGCTCTCGGTTGACCGCGTGTTGAACCGCTACCGTGCCTCTCGGGCCAGCCTGAGCCGCTCCGGAACGATCGACCCTGCCACGCAAATCTACCTGGACAACCCGCCGTACTCCGTAGCGTCCGGCTTCGCGCTCCGCATGTTGCAGGTCCACTTCTGCTTCATTTACATGGCGTCGGGGTTGGCCAAGCTCAAAGGGGCGGCGTGGTGGAACACGAACGCCTACTGGGACACGCTCGTGAACCCCGAGTTCACGATGGTCTATTACCAGTGGTACGAGATGATGCTCCGGCACCTGGTCGCAAACCGGCCCCTCTACGCCGTGGTCGCGGCAATTGGGGTCGCGTTCACGTTCATTGCGGAGATCGGCCTGCCGTTCTTGGTCTGGACCCGCGTGCGACCGTACATCGTGATGTTCGGCTTGTTGCTGCACACTGGCATCGGGCTGTTCATGGGCTTGGTCGTGTTCAGCCTGTTCATGATGACGATGCTTTTGGGCTACATCCCCGGCGTGGCGATTCGGGAACGGTTGTTCGGGCCAAGTCCCACGACTGGACGACTGAAGCTTCGATACGACCCGACCTCTATCGAACAACAACGGGCCGTCGCCTGGATCCGCACCTTCGACTTCGAGAACCGCATCGACGCGAACCAGACCGGACCAGCAACGGTGTTGCAACTCGAATCCGACGGGAAAAGTCTGACCAGTCACGCCGCAGTGAAAGTGCTATTCGCCAAGCTCAGTTGGTTGTCGATGTTCCGCTGGTTGCTGTTCGTACCGGGGTTATCGAAGGTCATCAACAATGCGTTCGCCGGGAATGCCCCCGTGAAGGAAGTGGCAAAAGCGGTGGCATCGCGGTAGTTTTGTAGACACAACATAGAGAGTGAAGGAAAACAAACTCAGCCATTTGTTCGGTGGGAGTCGAGCGTCGAGTGTCGGGCCTCCGTCGCCAAGCCTCCTTAGAAAGACCGCGACATACAGAACGATACCATCAACAAGATTTTGAATGAGATTGAGTCCGCCCCGGTCCAATTTTGCCCAAACCCGTGCGAATGCGATAAGAAAAGCTACAATCCAGCTAGACTCGTTCTGATCGCCCATGCAACCGAGCTGCTTCCATGTCCGCTACCGCGAGACCTGATCGGCCATTTCCACGCCGAACTGTGCAATTGCACTCGAATTCCTGGAGTCCAAATGGGAAATCTCCGGACCCGTCGAGTACCGACTTCGAGCTAAACCCGTCCCCGACGTTACCGCCCGCAATCCGTCTCATCACGGATCGCGGGACCGTGATGCCGTCCAGTGCAGGGTTCCTGAACACCAGTGTGGTCCTGGACCCCGAAGCGAAGGCGCTGTTTCATCATCGACTCTTCATTTGTTGTTTGGTTGCCGCAGTGCCGTTCTTGTTCTTCGTGATTTGTGCGTCCACCAATTTCATCGAACTGTTCAGTCAAAGTGCGATCGGACGGAGTGGGTTGGGTTTGTCGATTGTCACCTTCGCGTCGTTATTAAGCTTCGCGGGGTTTTTGTACTTTTACCGGGACTCGTCCGAGAACCTGCTGCGTGTTGTGGAAATCGCCATCTTCGGGATGATGGCCTTGTTCTTTGCTTACTGGCAGTTCTCCGTACTAACTGCCAGCCCACAGTATGGGTATGAAGGCAACAAATTCGAGGGGATGTCGCCGCTGGCCCTGAAGCATGAGCAAATGTCTACACTCGCGGCAGCGCTGATCGTTCACTTCAATTGGTTCGCACTCATTGTGTTTCACGGCGTCCTCGTGCCGAACACGCTGTCGCGGGGAGTCGGGATTACATTAGCGATGTGTTTAGCGGCATTGGGGGTCAGCGCGGTCGCGGCAACCACTCACCCCCCGGTCGGGCGGTATGCGGGTCCGGTGTTTGCCATCTCCGTGACGATGTTGGCGGCTGGTGCGGGCTTGGGAATTTTTGGCACCGCGAAGATTGCCGCATTACAACACGAAGTGTTGACCGCCCGCGAAGTGATCCGCGAGATGGGGCAATATCGACTGCGACGCAAGCTCGGTCAGGGCGGGATGGGGGAAGTCTATCTTGCCGAACACCGGCTGTTGAAACGCCCCTGTGCGTTGAAGCGAATTCACACCCGTTATCTGAACAACCCCGAGCAGCTTCGTCGCTTCGAGCGCGAGGTCCAAGCAACGGCGCAGCTTCGTCACCCGAACACGGTGGAAATCTACGACTACGGCGTCGCCGACGACGGCACCTTTTATTACGTGATGGAATACCTCAACGGCCTAAGCCTCGAAGACCTGGTCGCACGCCACGGGCCGCAACCGGCAGACCGGGTTGTGCATATCATGCGGCAAGTTTGTGGTGCCCTGAGGGAAGCCCATCGGCATGGCATGGTTCACCGGGCTATTAAGCCTTCCAACATCTTGATTTTCCCGGACGGCGCGCCGCACGATCAGGTCAAGGTCGTCGATTTTGGCCTCGTCCATTCCCTGGCCGATGAGCTGAACCCGGATACGAAAATTACCCGCGAGGGCCTCATCGTCGGCACCCCCGAGTACATGTCCCCGGAGCAGGCTTCGGGCGGATCGTTGGACGGCCGCAGTGACCTCTTTAGCCTCGGGAGCGTTGCCTATTATCTGTTGACAGGGAAGGAGGCTTTTCACCGCGACAATCCCATGAAAACGCTGCTGGCCGTCGTCAACGAAAGTCCCCTTCCGATTGTGAACTACAACCCACTCGCGCCGGATGACGTGATTGCCATCGTCAAGAAATGCCTGGGCAAACTCCCCCACGAACGGTTTGTGAGTGCGGCCGATTTGGAACACGCTTTCGCCCTGTCCGGGTGCGGCGAACACTGGACCGAGGAACGCTCCACGGATTGGTGGAGCGCCCACCCGGACGCCCAACCGGGCACCGGAACCGACCTCA
>JANLRE010000136.1:0-4238 GCA_031368205.1 Fimbriiglobus sp.
TCGGCGACAAGATGTTCCATTGCGCCAATGTGAGATCACTGCGATATGCCCGCCGCTGAAGTTTCGATGCCGACATGAGTTGCTCCTAACGTGTTGGGATACAACACTCTAGAACACGATCCTTTGCCGTATGGTCTCTCAGCAAATCACGGTAGTAGTACAGCGCCAAGTTGAACACGAACAGCCCGAGGAATGTGATCGCGGCGATCATGCAGGGGCGGGGGGCTTTGTGACGATTGGCCAGGAGAAACAGCCCGGTGCCGAGCAGGGCGAGAGCCATTGGGGACATCGTGGCTATGTCCCAGAAGATGCGATCGGCGTCGGGTGAAGAGAACATGGGTTGGACTCGTTCGATACCTTCGGGTTTGTGTTTGAAATAATACCGCAAACGGTAGCGGGCGTGGGAATCAATACCCACGCCCGCAAGGGCTACTCGGTCACCCGGAATTGTTACTTCTTGCCTTGCAACTCATCGGCGAGGGCGTTGACCTCGTACACCTTTCGCAGGCTCTCGATGATCGCACGGCTATCCACGCTGACGGCGCGGGCTTGCTCTTGGTCGAAGATGAAGTCCAGCACCAGCGATTGGATGTTGCCGTCGAAGATGATGCCGACGACTTCACCCTTGGCGTTCACCACCGGGCTACCGCTGTTGCCGCCGATGATGTCGGCGGTGCTGACGAAGTTGAACGGCGTCGAGAGATCGAGCTTCGCTTTCTTGTCGATCCAGCGTTGCGGCAACTCGAACGGGTAGCGGTTGCCTTGCTCCTTGCTACGGGTGTAGGCGCCTTCAATCGTCGTGTACGGCGGCACGTCCTTGCCGTCTTCCTTGAAGCCTTTCACGGTGCCATACGACAGCCGTAACGTGAACGTGGCATCCGGGTAGGTGTTCGTCCCGTCCATCGCGTAGCGGGCTTTGGCTAGCGCGCTGTAGGATTGGCGCTTCGGTTCGTCGATCTTCGTTTCAAACTCTTTGCGGAGTTCGCGGGCTTTCGGATCGACGAGTTTGGCGAGGTCGATCATCGGGTCCTGCGCGGCTTCCACGGCGGTCTTGCCGCCCTCGTACAGCTTCTTGCGGAACGCCACGTCCTTCACCTTCGTACCGCTGACCAACTCGAAGGCGCGTTCGCGCGGGGACTTCCCGGCGAGGATCTTCTTGACCATGTCGTCGTTGGCGCCGTAGTGGTTGGCCATCATCGTCAGGCTGTCGGCGAGCTTCAAAATCTCGAAGTCGTCGTAGTGCGGTTCCTCGCTGAACAGGGCGAATTCGAGCGACGGCAGCTTCGCATCACCGAACTCGGGGAGCCGATCTTTCGCCGCCTTCGGCTTCTCGTCCGCAGCGCGGAGCAACGTGCGGGCGATGCCAAAGAAGCTGGTGTTGAACGCCGAACCGTTGGCGAGCAGGCCCGCATCCTTCACTAACGTTGCGCGAACCTTCTCGGCAGCGGCGATGGTCTCGAACGCCTTTCCCGCGTTCCTCACGTCCGAGTTTTCACTCACACCGATGAACTTCTTGAGCCGTTCTTCGTCGGCGATTTTTCGGTTCATCAACTTCGGATCGAGCAGCCCTTGCAGTCCGCCGATGCGGGCTTTGCGGCTGTTTTGAATGCCAAATAGTTCCTCTTCGCCCTTCTGCCGGTTCGCTTCACTGCGTTCCACCCACGACCCGATGAGGACTTCGAGGCGGTTCAACCGCTGCAACAAGTACGGGTAGCCGGTGTCGCGTTGGTACTCGAGTTCGGCCATCGTGTTCTGGCGCGTGGTGCGACCGGGGTGCCCGGAGACGAAGATGAGTTCGTCCGTCTTGGTGCCCGCTTCGGACCACTTCAGGTAGTGTTCCGGTTGGACGGCCTTGTCGTTTTCGTAGACGCGGAAGAAGCAAATATCGAGGTCGTACCGGGGGTACTCGAAATTGTCCGGGTCGCCGCCGAAGAACGCGATCGCCTTTTCCGGCGCGAACACGAGGCGAATGTCGGTGTACTTCTTGAAGAGGTACAGGTGGTACTGACCGCCCGCAAACAGCGTGACCACGTCCGCGCGGATGTTCTTATCCGGGTCGGCGTTGGCCTTCTCGATCTCGCCGATCTTGGCTTGCCGGGCTTTGAACGCCTCCGCCGGTGCCATCTCGGGCGTCGTGGCGCTGTTCACGTCGTCGGTCACGATCTTGATGCTTTGCAACACGTTCAGTTCGAGCGCCTTGCACTTGATCTCTTCAGCGGCGGTCTTGGCATGGAAGCCATCGCGGAGGTAGTTTTTCTCTTGCGTCGAGAGCTTTTGCAGGTCGTCCGCCCCGACGTGATGGTTGGTCATCACCAGCCCGTTGGCGGACACGAAGCTGCCCGACCCGCCACTGTTGAACCGCACGGACGATTTCTGAATGTGCTCCAGCCACTGCGGCGTGGGTTCAAAGTTGTAACGCTCTTTGAGCTGCTTGAGCGGCGGGGCGTTGAAGAGCCACATGCCCTCGTCGCCGTGGGTCGGTGAATCGGTAGTCATGATGAGGAGCAACGCGGCCCCCACCGCCACAAGGCGGGTACGCCAAGTCATGGTCAACACTCCCAAAGTGAACGAGCGCCACAGCCCGTCCGTGGCCACCCGCGTGGTAAAAAGCAGTATAGGCACCCGCCCCCAGACTGCGAACGGTTTATGCGTGGCCGGTTCGCCGAGGGGTGACATCAATACGGCATTAGACAGGATTCACGAAGTGTACAAACTTAATCCGGCAGCGTCACAACTTCACCACCCGCACGTGTCGCTAGCGCCGGCATGATCGAGTCCGCTTCGTAACGCAGAAACCGCACCGACCCATCCGCGAAGGCAAAGTTTGCCCCGCCGGTGTGCAGGGACCAGAAGTGAAAATCGTCACACGCATTGTTCAATCGTCCGGGGCCGTACTGGTACGGCCCGATTTTGCAGACCTGTGGGAACATAAATATTGCTAATTCGCGCACGCCGAGATTTTGGTCTGCCGCGCCTTCGTCCTTCTGTCCGGTCGCAATATACCAGTTCCCGTAAGCCAGCCGGGCCGAACGATCCGCTGGCGGGCGCTCGCCGATCAACAACGTCTGACTGGTCCCGTCCGCAACGTGCTCAAATTTAACGTTTGAACCTGAAAATAACATTCCGTCGCGTGTGGTCAAATTGATCCCCGAAACGCCGAGATAGTTTGTGAAGTACATCAGGCGGTTACTTTGCAATTCGACGTGAAGCTCCTTGAGTCTCGGGTCCGCAGGGCATGAGAAGATCGGGATCAAGGCTTTTTCACCGCGATGCACCCCTAACCCACTCGGGTCGGACCGAAAGTCCTCGATGGCCTGCTGCCACACCGCTTGGTGTTCCAGGAAAGGCAGTATCCGTAAATGCCAAGAGGTGTGCGGCATCGGCGGACGCATTTGAGTGGTCAGCGATTCGTGCCCTGGGGGTAGCCCGTTGAAGGCGTCATGGTACTGGTGCAAGCTGAGGGCAAGTTGTTTGAAATTATTCTGACACGAAGCTCGTGCCGCCGCGCTGCGAACGCTTTGAACAGCGGGCAACAAAAGGCCGACAAGAATGGCAATAACGCCAATCACAACGAGCAGTTCGATGAGACTGAACCCGGCGCGCGAATTCGGATGTTTCACTGCGAGACGCCTCGTGATTGTTTGCAAAATCATTTACCATTTTCTGTATGCCACAACGAGGCGAATGATCAACGCGATGACGAGCAACACGACCCCACAAATTGCGAGCGGGATGTACCAACCGAACTGCGTACTATCGACCGGCGTCTGCTTGCCGATTGGTGGGCCACTCGGCTGCCCGTCAATAACCATCTCGATTCCGTTGAGTCGCTGTGCCCGTGCTTCTTCGGGTATTCCGTATGCCGATAGAGTAAACGCTGTGTCCGGCAGTTGTGACGTATGCGGTATCAATTCGTACCGCTCGACCCCGTTGAGCTTGAAAGACTTATCGTCTGTTACCAACTCGATTTTCACGACATCAGGGACGGGATAGCCGTCCGGGGCAGTACGGTACGAAAACATTTTTTTGAGGTGCGATATCCCGCCAGTGCCGTTGCGGTTGTTGATCGCGTACTCTTTAACGACCCACTTTTGAGCGGGGTCGAACAGGACACTACCGTTTTCTACTTTACGCATACCGGAAGGCCGTTTAGCGGCATCAATCGTGAATTGCCACTCGACGAGAGCGCCTGGCTCTAACGAGACTGGGGCAAAGCGAACGGTCTGACAGCACCCGTG
>JANLRE010000137.1:0-7943 GCA_031368205.1 Fimbriiglobus sp.
GTACCATGAGTTCGTGGTCCTCCGACCGTTGATCTTCCTATGACACTGACCCCCTGGCTCACATTTCGACACGCTCGTGAAGCTCTCCGCGATGGAAAGCCGGACGAGGCTCATCGTCTACTGGCGCCGTTCGTCGAGCAAGGTTACCGCAAGGCCATTCGCCTAACCCGTGAGGTGGCGAATGCCTATTTGGATCGTGCGGAACGCTTTCTGCGTGCCGACAACACCGAAGCGGCGTGGGCAGAATTGCTGATCGCCGAGAGCCTCAACACGGGTGAAGCGCGAGCAGTCCAAATCCGGGCCACACTCATTCGTTACGGGGTGAACGAATGTGGTGCCGCACTCGAAGCCGGTAAACCCACGCACGCAAAACGGGTCATTGCCCGACTCCACGAACGTGCCGTCCGCAACCCCCAACTCGCGCAATACGATGAAGCGGTCCAAGGCTGGATTAGTGCCGCCGAACACGCGGATCGTGGCGACTTCGTCGCGGCAAAAGAGCTTCTGACCAACGCCCGCCTTCGCTTGCAAGGCTTTCAGGCCAACGGCATTGACCACTACCTTGCGGAGGTTCATCAACGACACGAGCGCTTTCAGAAAGCGTTGCCGAAGCTGTACGCCAGCATTGAATCCCGTGACTGGAAAGATGTCGTGCAGCGGGGTGACGAAATCCTGGCCGTCGCGCCGGACCACCGGGAAGTGCGGAGTTTGCAAGCCAAAGCGTGGTCCGTGCTTCAACCGGGTTCCGGTGAAGTGGCACGACTCCCGGTCGATGACCGACGTGAAGTTCCGCTCGTCCTGGCAGCCGTGGGCGGTGCAGCCGTTGCGGGTGCCCTGATTGCGTCGCACCACCGCCCGACCACGCCGTATGCCAGTAAGCCCGCGTCCAGTCTTTCGACTGCGAACCGACCGATCGTCAACAGCCACAGTACGGGGTCATCGCACGTGCCCGGCACGCCGCTACCCAAGCGGTTTATCCTGTGGGTCGATGGCGTGGGCGGGTATTTGGTGTGCTTGAACTCCCGGATTACGTTCGGCCAAGCCATCGGGGAGGCCCCGGTTGATGTCCCCGTGTTCGCCGAAATGGGCCGCTTGCACGCCGAGATCACCCGCGACGCGGACGGCGGGTACATCGTCGAATCCGTGCGGGAAACCAGTGTGAACGGCCACGCCGTTCAACGAGCGGTGCTGAGTACCAACGACCGCATCACGTTCGGCACGTCCTGCCAGTTCTTGTTCCACCGCCCGGTTTCCATCAGTTCAACGGTGCGATTGGAAGTGGTCAGTGGCCACCGTTTGCCGTGGGCCGTGGACGGCATCATCCTGATGGACCAAGCGCTAATCCTGGGCCTCGAAGATCAAGTTCACATCCCCCTTCAAGACGACAACTCGCCGAAAGTGATCCTGCACCGTACCCCCGACGGCCTTGCGGTGAAGTGTTCCGGCAAGTTCAAAATCGACAACCGCCCCTGCACCGACCGCGCCGAAATCCCTCTCCCCAGCGTCCTCACGTCCGAAAGCTTCACCTTCGCCCTCGACCCCGTCGGGCCGAGAGTCTGATCGCATGATTGCACTGTTACGAAGGCAGAGACGCTTGTTAGCCCGACGCGCGAGCGACGGACCGACCTGAACCCTCCCTCGCGCTAACGACGCTAGCTTCACATCCGTCTTCAACTCGCCTTTTTCAGATCGAGGAACACGATGCACGATGGGTTGCCGACGGGGGCGTAGTGGCCGGTGAACTTGAGGCTGCCGGTCTTGCGGTCCACTTGGAAGACGGCGACGTTATCGCCGCGTTGGTTGCAGCAATAGAGGAACTCGCCGGTCGGGTCGAAGTTGAAGCTGCGCGGGTAGTTGCCGCGTGTCCATTCGTCGCCGACGTGGGTGAGCGTGCCGTTGGCCCCGATCGAAAAGATGCCGATGCTATCGTGCAGCCGGTTGCCCGCGTAGACGAACTTGCCGTCGGCGGAAACCAGAATCTCGGAGCAGAAGTTATTGCCCGCAAACCCCGGTGGCAGGGTGGAGATCGTCTGCCGGGATGTGAGCCGACCTTTGGCGGCATCGTAGTCGAACAACACGAGGGTCGAGCCTTCTTCCTGAATGGAGTAGAACCAACGGCCGTTGGGGTGGAAGTGGAAATGGCGCGGGCCGTCCCCCGGTGGCAGCGCGACGGACGGCGTTTCCGCCGGCGTCAGCATGCCCTTCTGCTCATCGAATTTCCAGACGAAGATTTTGTCTAGCCCCAGGTCCACGTGCAGCACGAAGTGCCCGGACGGATCGGCCTGAATCATGTGCGCGTGCGTTCGGTCATGGCCGCTGAACGCGAAGCTGCCCGGCGGGGCGTTGGTCGCCTTCGTGGGGCCGATTTTGCCAGCATCATTCTTAATATCGGTAGCGGCGCCCAGCCGACCATCGGCAAGAATCGACAGCACCGCGACGGAGCCGCCAAAGTAGTTGGCCACCAGCACAAACCGTCCGGACGGGTGGATGCTCACATACGTCGGACCCGCGCCGCCCGACCGCACCGTGTTGAGCAGCTCTAACTTTCCATCCGCCCGATTGATGGCGAAGGCACTGACCGTGCCTTCTTTCGCGTCGCCCACCCGGTCCGTTTCATTGGCGGAATACAAGCGGGTTCCGGCGACATTCAACGCCAGACAACTTGGACTGGTACCCATCTCGTGAACGCCAGCGGGCGTCATCACCCCGGTGGTACGGTTCACCTGAAAGAGGTGAATGCCGCGACCATTACCGGGCGGCAGATCCACCTGGGTCGGCAACACGTCACGCAGCGGCGAGCTAAACGTTCCGACGTAAGCAATCAGTGGCTTCTCCGCTTCTTTCGCTTGCGCATGGAGCAAACCACCCAGGAGCGGTGTCGCCCCCGCAATGGCAACGGTGCTTTTCAAAAACGACCGGCGTGATGTGTTCATTGTTTTTTGAACCGGGCTAGGGTTTGGGCCTCGACTGTCTCCCAGGGGATTACGTCATCTGGCGTCGCGTCATCCTCGGCCACGCGGCGGTCGAGTTCTTGTCGGAAGGCTTCGTCCAACAAGACCGGGAACTGATCCACAGCAATCGAGTCCCAAATCTGCTGAACCAGTGCCAGCCGTTCATCGCGTGAGAGCCTGTCGATCCCGAGAGTTTGAATCATCGTTGGCATGGTATACTCCAAATTCAAGACGGCGAGCAAATCAGCACTTTCGAGATCCTCGTAATCGGCTAGGATTTCGTCATGTGACATGCCCGAACTCAGCAGTTCGAGAAGTGATTTTACTGGGTAGCGAAGACCACGAACGCACGGTTTGCCGTGGCACACTACGGGGTCGATCGTGATTCGAGAAAGTAAAGTGTCCATGACGGTAAGATACCAGATTCGGATGCTCTCCGCCCCCACAAGCGTGAGCCATGCCGTCGCCAAAAGCAATCGGTCAACGCTCGAATAGGTTAATTGCAAACAGTGTCAGTCGTTGGCTAAGGCGAAGTAGAATCGCTGTTGTCTTACAAGTGGTGTCGGTCGTCAAGCGGTCTGGCGATTTGGGCAGTGGGACTGCGCGGCCAAGTTCAGGCTTGTTTGGCGTAGTCCACCATCCCGCTAATGTCGATGATGACGACCGGCTCCTCGCCCACTACCCAGCAGTCGTGGCCGGGGGGCAACAGTGACACCTCGCCCGGTCCGAACTCCGCCTCGCTCCCGTCATCCATGACGACGTGGAGCCGCCCAGAAACGTGATACTGGAGGTGAGGAGCCTCACAACTGAAGGTCTTGACCAGGGGCTTGACTGAGGTAGACCATCGCCAGCCCGGCTGAAAAGTGCCACGGCCAAAGGTGACACCGCCAAGAGTCACGAGTTCGAGTTGCCCTTTGTCGAACTTGCGTACCTCATCCGGCTGGGCGAGGTTCTTATTCTGCATCTGTGCCATGACGCAATCCCTGGTTAAATGATCTTCGGTCGAACCAGTAAGCCACCGTAATCTGAATTCTCCGGCCTACTGGGTAGGAAATCCTCTTCAGTATCGCCGGATATTTCGGCTCGTCAATCAGATTAACCGCTCAGCATCTGGTATTGCGGAGAAACTTGATTCACTGATTACCGTCTTGCATGGACGTGAACGGCTTCGCTGTTCACCAGTGCGCGTTCGGCCCGATCGGCACGGCGATTTGGGCGTCGTGGGCGTCCCAGTCGGTCCAGTCTGAGGGCGTGCCCTGGTCGCGGAGGCGGGTGGAGATGGCGTCGAAGTCGGCGAGCGAACTGAGCATCGTGAGTTGGTGCTTCACGTCTTTGGGCATCCGTAGGGCCTTGGCGTACCACGCAGCAACCTTGCGGAAGCCGACACAGCCGAACTGCTCGTTCTTTCGCCAGTCGCATAACCGGCGCAAGTGAATCGACATCACATCGAGGCGTTCCTCGTAGGTCGCACGCGGGCCGGGGTCGCCGGTTTCGACCCATTGCGAAAGTTGCCGAAACATCCACGGATTGGCCAGCGCGCCGCGACCGATTGCGATGCCGTGACAGCCGGTGTCGATAATCATTTCGGCGGCGTCGGCGATGCTCATCACGTCCCCGTTGCCGAAGATCGGGATCGACTCGACCGCTTCCACCACCGACCGAATCCCGGCCCGATTCACCGCACCACCGAAGCCCTGTTCGCGGGTTCGCCCGTGGATCGTGAGGGCCTTCACGCCGATTTGCTCGAACTCGCGGGCGAAGTAGGGTGCGGACAGATTCGTGTCGTCCCACCCCAACCGCATCTTGACCGTGACCGGAATTTTGACGGCTTCCACGACGGTTTGCACCAGCTTCACCGTCGTCCCAGTCGTGTCGCACATCATCGCCGACCCACCGCCGACGCGCACGACTTTGCGAACCGGGCAGCCCATGTTAATGTCCACCATCGTCGCGCCGTAGTTCTCCAACCATTGTGCGGCCCCGGCCATTTCTTGCGGACTGGCCCCGAAGATTTGCACGCTGAGCGGACGATCGTCCGGCCCGGTCACCAGCAGTTCGAGTGTCTTTTTGGACCCTTCCAGAATCGCGCGCGCGTTCACCAAGTCGGTCGTGCAAAGCCCCGCCCCGCCGATCTCACGCACCGTCCGTCGGAACGGGTAGTTGGTGTACCCGGCAAGCGGCGCCAGCGTAAACCGCGACGCCAACCGCACCGCCCCGATGTGAAGCGGCTCGCGATAGTGAACCGGCGGCGCGGGTAGCGAAAGAGTGTGTGTCTGCTGCATAGTGATTCAAATTACGAACCCGAAGCCAAGTGCAAAAGACGAACTCCCAGCGCGCTGGGGTGGGCGTCACGGAAGTTGGTAGACAGGTTACACACTTTTGCACAAAGATTGGGTTTTGATTCTGAAGGAGTCGTTCAATTAGCCCAGGGTTGGGAAGGCTATGCGACGATTACCCTGGGATGCTTCCGCCCCTCCCCTCCACCCATCGAACCCGTGCCCAAGAAGTAACCCACCATTACACGTCCATCCGGTGCGGGACGAAGCGGCTGGTGTTTTGGGTGATGATGGTGTCGTCTTCGCGGACGCCGATGCCGCAGGCCCAGCCGTTGACGACCCAACTTCCGCAGCTTCAGCATCGCCTACGACATCCTCGTTGGCGTGTCGGTGGAGTAAGTGGGTGATTTTGTTATGATTTGCCCGTCGGAAAAACTTTCGCTTTTGTGCTAAACACGAGTGGATGTCGGGGTTAGCCTGGGTTGGATTGCTCGAATTTGCAATCATCCAAATCCATGAGCCACATCATGAACCGCTACCTCCTCAACACTCGGTTCCGTCCCACACTTATTGAGTTGGAACGCCGCGACACTCCGGCATGGTGGAGCATCGCGGCACCCACCCCGGCGCAGGGTACTCTCGGCAGTACGGTGGCCACGCACACCGGGGAGTTAACATTTTCGCCGGACTATGAGGTCGTGAACGGACTCGTCAACGTCTTTGCTGATACGGCTACGGCGGCCGTTGTTAAAGCACTGGTCGGCAGCATCGGTGTCAC
This sequence comes from Fimbriiglobus sp., assembly GCA_031368205.1. Lineage (GTDB taxonomy): Bacteria > Planctomycetota > Planctomycetia > Gemmatales > Gemmataceae > Fimbriiglobus. The sequence continues at coordinate 6,006 of JANLRE010000137.1, forward strand.
GATTAACGGTCAGACAACGGACTACGCTTTCGGAGCGGCGACTGTCGGCAGCACAGTTGCAGACAACAAGCCGTACCTCACAGTTATTACTGGAAACTCCGTCGCCCTTTCGTTCGAGGACATGGCCGGGCAGCCGGGCTGCGATTACGACTACAACGACCGCACCTGGAACGGGGTGTCGGTAGCTGGGAGGGACTCGCCCCAAATCTACGCCGGGGAGTTCATTTGGACCGGTCCGTCCGGCTCGGCCACGGTGACCGTTGAGGTCACGGCGATCGACCCGGACACCTACAAGTGGAACTATCACCTCGTGAACAATAGCTTCGTCTACTACCAAGGCGTTGAAGGTGAGAGTGGTTATGGGATCGGCGAATTTACCGTCCAGATGGCGGACGCGACCGTCGTCGAGGACTCCGGCAGCTCGCTCAACGTGGTCGGCTACACCGTGAGCGGAGGCGGGACGACCGACGACGCGATCACGTGGAAGTGGGGAGACGACGACGAATCTCCGGGGCTGATGCCGGGGGACGGAGCGGACTTCTACTTCACGACCGAAGCGCTGCCCGTGGACGAGGAGTCCGAAGGTTACGTGATAGACACGCTGGACACCGTGGAATCCGGCGGTGGGTGCGCCGCGCCGGGCGAGAAGCCTGTAGTGATGATTACTGACAAGGATAGGGTTGATGTTGGTGAAAATGGCCTAAAAGTAGCAAAGTGGGAGAATGCGTTTGAATATCCACAGGGAAAAGCTAACCCGGCATTTGTAAAAGGCGTTGACGCGGCTGGCCATGACATTATCGACTTAGACCCGGACCGCTTCAACGTTTGGGTCCACGACCTGACCAAGTGGAACACCGTCCCCAGCATTGACCACATTCGGGTAAAACTCTCTACGTCCAACGTGGCTCGGTTTCAGGCGTATGACGACCCGAAATCCGACATCGACTTGGTAAGATATACCGGGGCACAATTCGGCAACGGTTGGTATTGGTCGGACTCCCAGATGTTGGTTACGAATGAGGTAGACGACGACACTGGTCGAATACCGGGTGTCGGTGCGGATGAATCAGCTCCGGGTGCCTTGGGCGCAAAGAAAGAAGGGTACGAGTGGAACAAAAGTGACCGAACTCATCGCGTCGCACTCGGCGGAACTGTCAAGGCGGAGTACACATTCCAGCAAGGGGCGACGCCAGAAACTGACACGGCCCCTGTGAAGGCGAAGCACACCGTTAAGTCGCACGTGAGCATACTCAACGTCCCGCTCAACAATGCCGATTCGGGCACTGGGATTGTTACTAAGGCTGAAGTGTTAGCGGCTTTTGTGAGAGCCAACGAGCAGTACGCACAGGTGGGAGTGGTATTGTTGGAACCGACCGTGAAAGAAAATTCCAAGTGGCCGGGCGTGTTAAACTTGTCGAACGGTCTCGATTATGCAAATGCAGGACAAAAAAATGCACTCCTGTTAGCGCCCGAGTTGGCAACGGAGCAAAATGATGACATCGAAGTGTATTACGTCAACAAAGTAAAGCCTCAAATCCCTGGATTTTCCTTCACTGCGGGTGGTCAACCTCCTGAATTCAAAGATAAAGTTGTCATTGCATCTGATGCCCAAAGGGGATTTACATTGCCCCACGAGATTGGTCATGTTTTGACTAATTTACAAACAAACCAAGGGCATGTAGGCAACGCACAAGACCGGTTTTGGCCCAATCTAATGTCTGAGTTGGGTACTTCCATGGCTGATTTCACAACAGCCACAAAACGACTTTACGCAGACCAAGATATCACGATCAACAGTGAGAGACCATACGGCAAAGGATCGTGTTCTAGAGTGTTGTATCCCAACACGTTAGGAGCAACTCATGTCGGCATCGAAACTTCAGCGGCGGGCATATCGCAGTGATCTCACATTGGCGCAATGGAACATCTTGTCGCCGA
>JANLRE010000800.1:0-1132 GCA_031368205.1 Fimbriiglobus sp.
GGTGTTGGACGCCGTACCAGATTTGCACCGGCGTGGCGGCGTTGATGGTCTTGCTGACATCCAGGCGGATCGTGGCGCGCTCGATGAAGCTAAAGAACGCCAAGTCCAACCGCAACCCCGCACCGACGGCGTGCGCCACACCGCCGACGTTGCGACGGTCGTTGTAAATCGCCCCGACATCGTAGAAGAGTGCTAGTGATAAGTTTCGTCCACCGACGATATCGTCGGCGACGTTCCAGCGGACGTTGCGAGCTAACGGCAATCGCGCTTCGGCGTTAACGACCCAAAGAAAACTTCCCTGCCGCTGCGCGAGGTCAAAGCCCCGGAACAGCGTACTGCCGCCCAGCGCGTAGAACTGCCCGCGCTCCGGGAACGCACCCTGCACCACGCCACGTGCGGCGAACTTGATGTCCGAGAAATAGCCCAAGCCATCCGGCAGTTTCTGCGCCGTCGCTAGTTCCGCACGCATCTGCTGGGCACCGACCCGGCTGTCGAGCTTGGCGGTCCCGGCGGCGTATGTCAAATCGACCCAGATGCCCCGTTCCGGATCCCAGTACGGCGTGTACAAGTTCAACCGATAATGCACGCCGTTCAACCACGACCAATCCGGTCGTTGGGCACCCGGCGACGACTCCCGCGCGTTCGGCAAAAAGTTGTCCTGGTACGCCGTGAAGCCGTCCACGTAACTGAACGGCGGCAAGTACAAACTGCTGCCGTAGCGCAAGACGTACCGCGCATAAAGCACCGCCCGTTTCGCGGTTTCTTCGCCGTCGTTCCCGCCGTAAGGGCCGCCGACACGTTGTTCGTAGTTGAACCCGACTTGGGTTCGCGGGGTGGGCCAGTGGTCGAGCAACCCATCGACGCCCACCACCAAATCCCGGTAATCCGGGCGGAACGCGGCATAGGCCCCACCCGTGAACGTCTGCGTGCGATATGCCCCCACTCGTGCCCCGAGCAAGGTCGCCCGCGTGAACCACGGGTCCGAGTAGAACGCGCCGTAAATCCACGGCCCCGCGTTGATGTTCCAGCGGTTGTAATCGTTGGTCAAGTCGGTGTCGTACAGGAACGAGTAGAACGGCACGATGCGGACGTTCGGGTGGCGGTTCCACACGTTGTTCGCCGGGTTCGCGTC
>JANLRE010000239.1:0-3706 GCA_031368205.1 Fimbriiglobus sp.
ACCGAGTTCACGGTTTACGCCAACGGGTTCGTGCCGGGTTTACCGTACATGGGCTACTTGCCGGAACCGCTACGAGGAGTACCGCGATTGGCCACGCCCCGGTTGCGCGTCGAACCCGGCAGCGTCGGCTTAACCGGCAAGCAAACCGCCATCTACCCGCTCCCCCGCCCCGGTGGCTGGAACATCATCGGTCGCACCCCGCTCACCATCGTCGATGTCGCCGACGGCTACTTCCCCCTCCGCGTCGGCGACCACGTCCAGTTTCAACGCATCGACGAAGCGGAGTACACTCGGCAGGAAGGCGAACGATTACCGCTCGCATCAAATCATCCCACGTAGACGCCGCTCGGCACGCTGACGCTGAACGGGTCGAAGTCTTGGTCGGGGGTGGGGCTGGAGATGGTGAGGAGGTTGGTGGCTTTGTACACCCGGACGCGGGCGGTTTCGCCGTCACCGCTGCCGGTTGTGAGGTCGGCCCGACCATCGCCGTCCACGTCGTTGAGGGCCACCCGCACGCCGCCGCGCGAGCTTGTATCACCGGCGAAGAAGTTGGCGATTTGGGCCGCGGCGGGGAGGGTGTCGAGTGAACTCACGTTCGTTGTCGCAGCGAGCAGTTTCCCGTCATAGATTCGCACTCGTGGCGCACCACCGGGACCGCCGCCGAAGGCCAAATCGGCCACGCCGTCACTGTTAATATCACCAGCAGCGACGAACGTTCCGTTGCGCAGTGTCGGTTCAAAGGCGAAGAAGTTTTGCAACTGAGTGGGGCTACCGGACCGCACGGATTTGCCGTCCCAAATCGTGACGCGCGGGCCGCCGCCGAACCCGGCAGCGACGATAATGTCCGGCACGCCATCACCCGTCACGTCCCCGGCGGCGGGGCGGGCACCACCCCGGAAGGCCGGGTCGTCAATACCCAAGAAGCGGACGATCTGCGCCGCGTCCAGCTTCAGCCCACTTGTCAGTTTCGCGCCGTCGTAGATTGCCGTGACCGGCCCGCCGCCTTGGTCGGGTGTCACGATCACGTCGGCTTTGCCGTCCCCGTTCAAATCGGCGGCGGCGATGAAGATGCCGCCGGTGAATGCCGGCTCAAACGCGGAGAAATCATTGATGACCGCCTTGGTTTTGCCGTCCAACACGACGAACCGCGAACCGCCGCCCGGCCCCACGCCGCCGATGTAATCGGGGACGCCGTCGCCGTTCACGTCCGCCGTGACCACCCGCACCGTGCCCGTAAAGTTGGGGAAAAAGTTCAGCGTGTCCGTGGGAATGTAAACGCCGCTAGTGGGGTTCAGTATTCGAGCCGTGCCCTTCGCCACCCCGCCGGCGAGAATCGGTTGCGGCGCTGTCGGGTTCCCGAACAGCCGTACCACCGCGATGTCACCGAGGAAGTTCGCGCCGCCGGTGTCCGCACTGCCTGCCAAAATCACGCGGCCATCGGCTTGCACGGCAACGGCGTTCGCTACGTCGTTGTTACGGCCACCTTGGTTGAACGCGATCGTCGTTTTGCCACCCGTGCCGAACGTGGTATCGAGCGCCCCATCGGGACTCAACCGGGCTGCCGCGAAATCGCCGTTGGTCGTCGGGGCAATCCCACCCGCGAGGACGATGCGGTTATCGGACTGGAGTGCCACCCCGTTGACCGTTGCCAAGTTGCTCCCGCCCGCCGCGAAGTCGATCGTCGAAGCCCCGTTCGTGCCGAAGGTTTTGTCCACGCTGCCGTCGGTGTTCATCCGCACAACAGCAAACGCGGAACGAGCCTGGGCGTTCGCGGTACCCGCCACGATTAACTTGCCGCTACTTTGCAGGGCAACACCACTGGCGCTATCGTCGTTGTTGCCACCGAGGTTGAAGTCAAACGTGGTCTTCCCAGTCGTGGCAAAAGTCTTGTCAAGGCTACCGTCCGCGTTGAGCCGCACGATTGCAAAGTCGTTCCCAGTCGTCGTGTCGGCGGTCCCGACGATGACGAGTTTGGTGTCGGCTTGCTGCAAGACCGCCGTAGCGATGTCCGAATTCGACCGCCCCAGATCGAAGCCGACGGTGAGTTTACCATCGACATCAAACGACGTGTCCAAGCTGCCGTTGGTGTTCAACCGCACCACACCGAAATCGTACCCGGAGGCCGTCTCGACTTGCCCGACCAAAACGATCTTGCCGTCGGCTTGCAGCGTGATTGCCTTGGCACTGTCGTCGTTCAAGCCGCCTAAGTCGAAGGGAATCGTCGCCTTGCCACCCGTTCCGAACGTCGTGTCGAGCGTGCCATCGGCGTTCAGCCGTGTCACCGCAAAGTCGTTACTCGTCGAGGTCGCATACCCAGCGAGGACAATTTTGCCGTCGGCTTGAATGGCGACACTGGTGGCCACGGAACTGGTCGCCACGGAGTTGGCGGCAAAGGCCACCGTGGCTTTCCCGGCCCCGCCGAACGTCGTGTCCAGCGACCCGTCCGAATTCAACCGCACCGCCGCGAAGTTCGACCCACCCGTCACCGCAACATCCCCCACAACCACAATCCGCCCGTTCGATTGAACCGCAATCGCCCGCGCTTCATCCAGGTTCGTGCCACCCAAGTTGAAGCCGATCTGCACGCGACCGCTGTTGCCAAACGTCGAGTCCAGTGTTCCCGCGCTGGCAGGCACGGCGCGGTCCTCCAACCCCGTGAGCGCAAGCCGAGTAAACCGATTCGAGGAGATTGCCATGTTCGTGGTTCCTTGGGACGAAATCGCCACCGTCGGTTCACAACTTAACCTGAAATGCCCATTGTAGGGAATGGTGATTTGACGGGGGAAGTAACGGAGAATTGGCCAACCAAGCGATCTAAACACGTTACCAAAATGCAAAACGGGTTGTGGCCGGAGACTATCTCTTGGTGTCTCGTACCACAACCCATTTAGACCGTCTGAAAACGATGACTCGATCGCCAATCATTTGGGAATCTTGATGTCAAAAGTATTTGGCCCTTTTGCGATTGTAGTTGTGAGTCCCGAAGTTTCAGGATTGAAGAACTTCTCGGGCACGTCAACAAACTTCGGGCCTTCGATCTTCTTGCTCTTAGCCGGGTCCGCAGCTGCGGAGTTTTGTTGCATAATTTTGGTCTGAAAATCGCCGCGGGCCGCCGAAGTGTTGACCCCGATTTTGACCTCACCGATCGGTACACTGTCCAGTTTGTATTTACCGTTTTCGTTCACTTTGCCCTGGGAAGTTCCACTGGAGCTTGTGACCAAGATCATGGCAAATTCGAGTTTTTCAGTCCCGAATGTGACGGTGCCTTCAAGAGTTGCCCCAGTATCTGGGAGCCGATCTCCTTGACCGGCTCCACAGGACATTATTAGCAGTGCCGAAAATGCAACAATTACCATACTGAACGGACGGACGAACCGAGTCATAGAACCCCCTGGAATAGAAAATCGAGGTCATGCAAAAAAGGTGGGCAAAGAACGACTTTGCCCACCCCGTGTTTGGTTCAATGAACCGGAGTGGTTAGTTGTCCAAGGAGAAAGTTTCACCACCGTTTGGAGTCACAGCAGCACTCCAAGCGTTAATCGAAATCGACGTGCTGATGTTCCGAACACTACCGTCGCCCAGCAGGCATTGGTTGCCAGATGACGACAGCGGGTAGATGTTGTAGAAGTTCTGTTGGTTGGCCACAAGTTTACGGCGTGGCGGTTGGAACGTCTCGAATTGATTTGCTCCAAACTTACAGGTTCGC
>JANLRE010000241.1:0-4430 GCA_031368205.1 Fimbriiglobus sp.
AAAACCCATTCTCATCTCCCCCCGGTCTCCCCGTGGGCCTCACTGTACGACCCTTACAGGGCCGAAAACCCGGTAATGACTGAGTGCCAGAAAATTGTGCCAGACCCAAGCTGACGCCGATTTTCTTGCACGCGCTGACCACGTTGCGGACATAATGTTGGTATGTACCGCTTGCTTGCTGCTCTTCGTCCGCAATGGGCTACCTCGACCGATGCGGTCTTGCTGCATCGCTTCCAAACGGAGCGGGACGAGGCCGCGTTTGCGGAGTTGGTGCGGCGGTATGGGCCGATTGTTTGGGGCGTGTGTCGGCGGGGGTTGACCAACCCGGCGGACGCGGAGGATGCGTTTCAGGCCACGTTCTTGGTGCTGGTTCGGCGGGTCCATGACGTGGCCAATCACCCGGCTCTCGGGCCGTGGTTGCATCGCGTGGCATTGCACACGGTGCGAAACGTCCGACGGCTCAACCGCCGTCGAACCACACGTGTCGGCCCACTGACCACGGATGCTTCCACGCCGGACCCAATCCCGATTGCCGATGCCCGGCTCGATGTGGATACCGCGTTGGCACGGTTACCGGAACGGCTGCGGATGCCAGTGGTACTTTGCCATTTGCAAGGTCTGACCCGGTCCGAAGCGGCAGCACGTCTGGGTTGCCCGGAAGGCACACTTTCCGCGAATTTAGCCGAAGCGTTGCGCCGACTAAGACAACGCCTTGCCCACCCCGATGTGCCGTCCGTGCTAGCAATTGCCGGAGCAACGCTGGCACCCACCGGGTTGGCATCGGCAGCCGCCCGTACCGCGATCATTTATTCAACATCCACAACGTTGGCCGTCGGGGTTTCGCCCACGGTGGTCATCCTGACTGAAGGAGTGCTCCGCATGTTCTGGCTGAAGAAATTGGCGACCGCCGTTGCCGTTGCCGTGCTCGGAATCGGCGTGACCACCGGCGTAGGCTACCGCGTCGGGAACGCAGGGCCGGACGAGCCGGCCAAGGCAACGCCTGTGCCGAAGGCGAAAGAAGTTACGGCGAAGCCAATCAACCTCGCCGACCTTGAAATCAAAATGGTCAGCGCCTTGGTCAAGCAATACGGTCTTGTTCAGGAACACTCATTCAACTTGTGGAAACTTCGCGGCCAAGACGCACAGATCTTGCTTAATGCCATGTGGAAGAAAGCGAAGCGGGACGACGACGCCTATCGTGCTGTGATGACGAAACTTGAACAGAATGAGTTGCAGCGTCAGCAACTGGATCAGAAACAAAAACCAGTGCTCCAAGCACTGGTGATGAAGTGTGACGCTCTCGTGATACAACTGAATGACGAAATCGAAGTAGCACGATTAGATGCGAACTCGGAGTTCAGAAAAAAGGCCCTTCGATCACAAGAGATTCTGAAATCCGACATCAAGCACATCGAAGTGAAATGCCAACTCGACCTTGGGAAATCCGATTTGCTCAATGCGAAACGGAGACAGGAATTCATCGAACAAGTTCTAACGGAGCGTCGGGCGGAATTGACTGCCGCGTTGAAAATGGCTGCGAACGCGGAGGAAAAGGCGATACTGCAAGAAAAGGCGATCAAACTCGCCGAGAGTGTGTTGCGAATTCAAGCGGATCAAGAGCAGGCGCGTGCGAACCAGCTAAAACTCGACATGCTCGTTGCGAAACTCAGGATTGATACAGCGAAGGCCGAAGACGCGAGCGACAACTTGCGGAATCCCACACGGTTGGTGATCGACGTGAACGGGAAACCGAGTGCGGTGCAGCTTGCGGACTTTCAGGTTTCGGAGTGGAAGAACGGTGTGGGTCACACGGTCCACATCCGCACGGCGGAGTCGTTGGAACGATTTCTGGCACGAAGCCAAGCCGACCCGAATGCGGCGAAGAATTTGAGAATCCGAGTCGATCCCGATACCGATATTTCCCTTGCGATAGGGTGTCTGTTCGCGTGCCGTGATGCGGGGTTCAAAACCGCGCGGTACGAAGGGCCGATGACTCAAGAGTTGAGTGTTGTGATTCCCGATCCCAAGAACTATGTGCCGTCGTTCCCAAGGCACGGTGGCGAAATCAATTTGGCCGCACTGTCTTCATTTTCTCGCGTTGCCCCGAAACCGTAGGTCACGCACGGTAATACGACTCGACCGACAAAACAATCCCCACAACCCGATTCTGTCCGGGTGGTAGAATGCCCGTGACGAGGTTCCGCTTCTTCGCGTGTCGGGGTTTAGCGTTATGCGAAACGGTTTGCTGGCATTGCTGCTCGTCGGTGTTGTTTCCTCACCGGGGTGGGCGGGCCTGGATGCCGAACTGCGGGTGCCGTATCGCTGGCGGGTCGTGGTTCAGTTCGTGCCGAACGCACTGTTGAACGCATCCTTTCAAAATCAAATCGTGCGGCAAATTCAAGCGGATCTGCAACCGGCGATTGGTGACCTCGGCAAAGTCGAAGTGTTCGACCTCGCCAAGATGCCGGAATCGCAACGCGACCCGCTGACAAAGGATTTCGTCGAAACGGGATGGCCCGCATTGGACTCACCCAAGTTCCGTGAACTGACCGGGGTGAAAACCCACTTCGTGCGAATCGCCGTGGTACACGGCACGATTTACAAGCTAGAAGCCAAGCAACACGACGGCTCCAGCGGGTTGGTCACGCCGATTGTGCGGACCAAAGAAACCCGCGATCCGCAAACCATCAGTCGGCTCATCGGGTTGCTGGTCGGGAAGGATTTCGGCTTGGTCGGGACCGTGACCGTTCCCGAAAAGGAGACGGATGTGCTGAAGGTGCGGTTCCAGGGTAGCGCGATTTCCGGTATCGAGCGGCACGTCAAAGTGGGTGACATCCTGGCGATGTCCGTGGTCCGCGAACAGCGCCGCCCGGAGCCACCTGCCACGAACTCGAAGCAACCCCGCAAGATAACGCCGCCACCGCCGCAAGGGCCGTTGTTGATTGCGGCACCCCAGCAATACACCTTGTTGCGGGTCGAATCGGACGTGACGGACGGAAGTTGTCGCTGCCGGGTGTTCACGGGGTACAAGACGCCGTTCCCGATTGATCGAACCACCGTCGGGTATCGGTGCATGAAGTTGGCGACCGTCGAGAGTCCGGTACAAGTGCGGATCGTGGACCCCAGCGGCAAAACGCCGGTGGCGAGTACCGTGTTGCAAGTGCGCGCCAGCGATGTCGATTTCCTCAACCGGCCCGAACCAGGGGACAGCCTCGAATTCCGCGACGGCCTGTTCCGCTCCGGGCGGCCGTTGCGCAACATCGCGTGCGTCGTCATTACGGTGGGGTCCAACGCCCGACAATTCCCGATGCCGGTGATGAGTGACATGCCGTTGACAGTCCGCTTGACCGTGGACCCCAAGGACGCGGCGCGGGCCGAATTCGCGCGCCAATGTGAAGACCTGCGCAACCGAGTTTTGGACGTGCTGCAATCGCAAAACACGCTGGTCAAAGATCTCGGGAAGCTCATCATCACCGGGAAAAATCCCGAGGCCCTGTCACGGGCCGTGAACGGGCTGAAGGCGCTCGACGAGCAAGACAAAATCTTGACCGAAGAACTGGCCCGGTTGAAGACCCAACCCGATGCCACCGACGCCACCGCCGCCGAGTCCATCGCCCGCTCCACCGCCCAACTGCAAGCGGTGAAGGACGCCCGCCCCGGCATTGAGGAGAAGGCGAAGGAGCTGCAAAAGTCCATTAGCACGCTCGACGACCCGTCGCGGTTCGAGAAGGATTTCCGCATCAAAGAGATCCGGTCGCAGATCAAAACACTGGTCGGCCAAGGCGACATCCCCGCCGCGTTGTTGGAGTACGACCGCCTCTACGATGTCACAAAAAAGGACATCGACAAGGAGCAAAAAGCGAAGCTGGAAGCCGAGTGGCAAACCAAGACCGACGCCCACCGGAAAGCACGCGATTACTTGCTCATCACCTGGCGCACTGTTTCCAACCTGACCGAGTTCACCAACAATCTCGAACTGCTCCGCGACGCCGTCAAAGTGATGACGACGCTTGATGATCGCCTGGGGCTGTACAATTTGCTCGCGGCCCTGAACGAATCCTACGGAAAGTTGAAAGACATTCTGGACCGCCTCGACCCGAAAGCCGAATCGGACCAACCGTCGCTGAAGGAATTGCAAACGATCACGGAAGCCTTGCGTAAAATCGAAGACGACACCCGCGCGAAGCTCCGCGACATCGCGGACGGAAAGTGAATAAGCGGCGGCAGGTTGCGGTTAACTCCAGGCGAACCGGCTGCGTTAGCTGCCGGGTGGACCGGCTCGGAAAGTAGACTTGGTTCTTGCGGAAAACGCTCCAACAGTTTGTGGCGCGCCACCCGGCAGCTAACGACAATGCAAGTTATCAAATCTCCACACGCCGTCTGCGCAACGATTCGCCCTACACATCTTTGCTTTTTACAGCCGCCGTGGG
>JANLRE010000267.1:0-3934 GCA_031368205.1 Fimbriiglobus sp.
GGTGATGCCGATGTTAGATTTGAAGTATAACCCCATTGGCAAGTTTTATGAAGCGCCCCTTCAGATGAAGTCGAACGGCGGCATCTTCATGATCGACGACTTCGGGCGACAGCAAGTTCGCGCGATGGATTTGTTGAACCGCTGGATTGTGCCGTTGGAGAAGAAGTACGACTACCTCACCACTACAACGGGAACTAAAATTGAGGTTCCATTTGATGAAATCTTAATCTTTTCAACCAACCTGGACCCGACACAACTCGCGGACGAAGCGTTCTTGCGCCGAATCAAGTTCAAGATTGAGATTCGGGATCCGAGCGAGGCGCAATATCGCAAAATCTGGGAGCTGGTATGTAAAGGTCGGCGTGTTGAGTACGATCCGAGTGGAATTGATTATCTCATCAACAAATGGTACCTGCCACACAACCGACCGTACCGAATGTGCCAACCGCGTGACCTTCTCGATCAGATGATGTCAATTGCCAAGTATAACATGGAGCGCATCAACTTCAGTCCGGACTTGATTGACGCGGCGTGTGCCACGTACTTCATCAGTAATGTGAAACGGGATTTCGGTGCCAAGGTGCGGATGGATTAAGCGATGGTGGAAATCCGTTGAAACCCACTCCGTCGGTGGTGCCTCTAATATAATAACGAAACCACCGCTCACCGTAACGGCCTGATCTCGCGTTGGTCGGCCCGTTCGACCTATTCGGTCACGACGTTCGCTCGTGGTAATGCCGCTCGGATAGCCGCGATCCCTGCTTCGGTCATCTTGTTCCGCCGGAGGATGATGGAGCCGAGGTTCTGACAACGCGAGATTGTCGAGACGGATGCGTCGGTCAATTCCGTCCCGTCGAGAAAGAGGTAGACCAAGTTCGGACATTCCCCCAGCCGACTGATGTGGTGGTCTCCCAAGTTCGTGTCTGTAACGAACAGACTTTGCAAGCTTTTCGACGGCGGGACCAGTTTCGTGGTCAATTCAGGAGGAAGCCGACAGCGGAACAGGTCCAAGTGTTCCAAAGACCGCAACGTCGAGAGGCCGTCGGCGGCGCTGGGGCTGATCTCGGCGTCACGCAATTCAACAGACCACAAGTCGCCGCGTGGGTAGAAGGCATCAATCGCATCGGTGTATACAGCCAACCAGAATAACCGAGGCGTCCGGCGGACCTCGCCTCCGACCGCCTGGATACCGTCCGCAACCTCGTCATCTCGATTCGGGAGTGTGGATAAGAGGGCGTGGGCGAGGATGGCAGCGAGGGCCACTCCGATTAATAGCCATGCGCAACCTTTTCTTCTTCATTCCGCGCTGCTTTCGGCAATTGGTGCTATCACGGCGTCACGGAAATCGAGTAAATAATCCTAAAATTCGATGCGATTTCAACAAAGAACATCGGCATCTCAAATCAACGACAGGGTTCGGGGGCAGACCCGCGAACCCCGTCATCGTTACTTCACGCTGAGCAACTTATTTTCCTTCGGAAACGTTTCGAGTGCCAACCCCTTGAAGTGAATTTCCTGCGGCACTTTGTTGGAATGCAGTTGCAACCCGATCGGCCCGGCTTTGACGCGATCGGGTTCCGGATCGCGCCAATCGACAACGGCGGTTCCGTTCACAGCCACGCGGACGCGGTTGCCTTGCGCGAGAATTTCGATGTCGTTCCAATCGTGCTGCTTGCCGACTTTCTTGGCCGGGGCGCCGTTAACAGGCAAGCCGTTTCGACCGAAGAGATCGTACATGCCCCAACCTGACGGGAACATCACGAGGTGCCCCGCGTAGGTGTGTTTGGTGCGATCCTTTTCGGGGTCTTTGCTCACATCCGGTTTCACCGTGCCCCAGAACGACACGCCGGAGTGCATCTCCGATTCGACCAATTTGGCAGCGAACGTCAGCCGAAAATCGGTGTACTTGTCTTTGGTGTTCAAGTACGTGCTGAACGTCAGTGGGTCCGTGTTCTTCGCCACGATCACGCCATCTTTGACGGACCACAGGTCGGTATAACCTTCCCAGCCGTTCAAGGTTTTGCCATCAAACAGCGCGATCGTTTCGGACTTGCCTTCGCGCGACTTGATAACGGGTGCTTCTTTCGGGGGCGCTTTCTTGTCTTGACCGACTGCGGGTTCGGTTACGGTTGCGGTCACAACCATTGCAAGGATCAGTACCAGGCTACGCATGGATTCCACTTTCATCACGAGGAGAGGGTATTCGGGCAACTCTGACCGATCCTATCAGCGCGACAAGGCGCCGTCGATGATTAAATTCTGAAGGCTGATTTTGGGGTACAACTAGATTCTCTGGCACTCCGTCTTCAAACGGGCTTTCGGCCCTGAAAGGGTCGTGCAATCAGCCCAGGGCCATGCCCTGGGAACCGGCTCAGGGCATGGCCCTGGGCTAACAGAACGTGCCTTTCAGGCCCGAAAATCATGAGAACCAGACTCGCTGTCGATTACAATCTCGATGTGTCTGTTGACATCGCACCCGAGGATCGACACATGGACAACCAAGACTTTCTGGACGAGCATCAGCAACTCACACGGCGGTTTTTTCTGGCGGCTGGCGTGGTGGGCCTCACGGCAACTCCGGGGTTGCTCGCGCAGGAGGGCGGTTCGCCGCCGCCGAAAAAGCCCGTCAAGGTGCCCAAAGCGGGGGTGCAACCGGAGCCGTATTTCACGCCGCCGGACCAGTTCCGCGATGTCTCACGGGGCACGCCGTTACCGCACTCACTGCCCGAGGGGAAGAAGCGCGAAGTCGGCATGACCCGCGAAACGTGGAAGCTCGAAGTCATCAGCGATCCCAAGAATCCGGCCCGGATCGGCAAGCCGTTGACGAAGGCGGATGGCACCGCACTTGATTTCGCGGCCCTGTTGAAGCTCAGTGAAAAGCACGCGGTCCGATTCGCCAAGGTGATGACCTGCCTGAATCTCGGCTGTCCGCTCGGAATGGGGTTGTGGGAAGGCGTGCCGTTGCGTGAAGTCGTGTGGCTGACACAACCGCGTGAGAACCTGCGGCGGGTCTTCTACTACGGCTATCACAACGATGATCCGGAACAGATGTTTCGCAGTTCACTACCCATCGGCCGGGTGCTGGAAGACGCCTTCGATTTGCCGCCGGTGATCCTCTGTTACAAGCTGAACGGCGAATGGCTCGACGCCGAACGCGGCGGTCCGGTCCGCATCGTTGTACCGGAGGACTACGGGTTCAAGTCGATCAAGTGGCTAACACATGTGGTGCTGACGAACCTCGCCACTGCCAACGACACCTACGCCGAGCAGAACAACGATGTTGATAGCCCGATGAAGACGTTCGCCGCAACTCTCGTGATCCCTCGGGATGTGAAAGCGGGCGAGAAGATCGCGGTTTCGGGGTATGCGCAAGTCGGCCTGTCGGGGTTGTCGAAGGTTCAGGTGTCGATCGAATCCAAGGCGACTCCGCGACCGGAGAACGACCCGTACTTCCAGACGGCGCCGTGGGTCGATGCCGAAATCCTTCCCGCACCCAAACGCTGGGGCACCTTCAACGACGGGAAGATTCCCGTCGCGACGCACGGCTTCGATGCCAAGGGAATGCCGAAGACTTGGCCGCTACGCTTGACGAACGCCCACTGGGCAGCGGTGCTACCGGGACTGCCGACGGGCGAATATGTCTTTCGGTGCCGCACCATCGACGAGAAGGGCCACGCCCAACCGATGCCACGGCCGTTTCGGAAATCCGGCCACGCCAGTATCGAATCGCTCGCGTTGTTCGTGAAGGATTAACGGCGGCATCAGTACGCCGGGTGGGTGATCGGCCCTTCGTCACTGAGCAGCGGCGAGATGTCGGCTGAATAGAGCATGTGTCGAATGTCCTGTGATCGACCATCCACTGTGACCGCCCGTTTCACGAGCCGGACGCCGTGGCTGTAATCGACGTACCAATTCACATGCACGATCGTGAGCG
>JANLRE010000339.1:0-4064 GCA_031368205.1 Fimbriiglobus sp.
CCCGCCGAAGATGGCGAGCAGTACCCATTGCGTCGGGTCGCGGCGGAAGGTGCGGAAGTCTTTGACGATCAGAATCCGCGTCGGTTTATCCAGATAAAACACGAGCAATTCCATGATCCGATCGAGCAGGTTGGCGCGATAAACTCGGGCATTGGTTCCGCCCCCGGTCACCCGATCGAACGCGGTTCGATAGACCCGACGAGCGGTGCCAGCAGCGATCAAGAAGGCCACCAACCCGTTGCTCCAAAGCAGCGCCAACGGCATGAGGGCGTGCCGTGTTTCACCGCGTGCGGCGGCCAGGATGCCGTTGGTCATCCAGTGGCTAGGCGTCAGCGGATGCTGCACGATGGCGAACTGCCCGATCAACCCTTCGACCTCGTTCTTCTTCTGCGTCTTGAGTGATGTGCGAGCTGCGGCGCCGATTTTGAAGAGCCAAAAGCCCATCACGGCGATCAATAGCACGCCGATCACGATCAACCCTTGCTTGCGGTTACGTGGCAAGTAGCGGACCAGCAGCAAGCAAATGAGCGCCGAGATTGAACCGGGCAACAGCACGAACCCGAGTAGGTACAGCGGCAGCAGCGGGTAAAAATACCACGGCACCCCGGCGACGATGCCATACGCCACCAGGATCGGCATCCCGAGGATCAGGAACGCCCACGAACTAAACGCCACCGCCGCTTGAAACTTCGTGGCGAAAATGTGGTCGGCGCGCGCCGGCGTGGACAGCAAGAAGCGCGCTTCCGGCGCGGTGAACAAGCTGGCGTACAGAATAATCCCAGTGCTGAAAATCAACATGACGCCGAGCGTGAAGAACATCAGGTCGAACAGCCCGCCGACGATCAACCCCTTGGCCGGCACCCGGAACGCGAACATCTCGTGCAAGCCGTACCAACTGATGCCGAACACGAACGCCGCGACGATGAAGCTGGTCGAGATCATGGTGAACAGCTTGATCTTGCTGGACTCCATCGCCACCCGCAGGCCGTTGCGGAGCAACCGCATTCGCAACCAACGGAACACGGCAGCATGGTCCGCAACACGGGGTGTCGGCGAAGCCGACCGCGTGGCGTGGGGCGCGAGGTGCGGGAGTAGGGTGCTGTTGGGCATGGGCATGTCCCTCGGATTCACCACGAATAGCACGAATCAGACGAATGAAGACAAATCAATTCAGAGTTTCCAAGAACAGCATTTCGCTCTTGCAGACACGCTTTTCGGCAATCATTTCGCTTCTGATTTCATTCGTCTGATTCGTGCTATTCGTGGTTTCAAGTCAAAGCAGGGGTGTTCACGTCTTCGGTAATCTTCAAGAACAGGTCTTCGAGGGAGCCGTCCATCGACGCGAGTTTGCGGAGGTCGCTCATGGTGCCGAGGCCGAGTAATTTGCCGTGGTCGATGATGCCGATGCGGTCCGCGAGTTCTTGGGCGATGTCCAGGGTGTGCGTGGAAAGAAACACGGTGACGCCGCTTTCGGTCTGCTTGCGGAGCAAGACTTTCAACTCGCGGATCGACTTCGGGTCGAGGCCGACTGTCGGCTCGTCCGCGATCAACAACCTCGGTTCGTGGGCCAGTGCCGCCGCGAACACCGTGCGTTGCCGCATCCCGTGCGAGTAGCGTTCCGTCAAGTCGTCCACGAACGCATCCAGGTGGAACAGTTCGATGACGTGCGCGATGCGGTCCGCCGTGTGCGCCTTATCCATGCGGTACAGGTCGCAGGTAAATTGCAAGAATTCGCGGCCGGTTAGCTTCTCGTAAAGGAACGGCTGATCGGGCACGTAGCTGATGAGTTGCCGGGCTTGGTCCCCGTGCGTCCCGAGGTCAAAGCCCCCCACGCGCACGGTCCCTTCGGTGGGGAACAACAGGCCGCAGATCATCTTCAACGTCGTGGTCTTCCCGGCGCCGTTCGGCCCGAGGAACGCGAACAGTTCCCCCGCCGGTACGCTGAGGTTCAGCGCTTCGACAGCAAGCTTCGGCCCGTAGCGCTTCGTGACGTTGGTGATTTCGATCATGTCAGGAACCCTCCGTAAAAGCCCACGGTTAATTAACCGTGTGGCTCTGGCTGCCCACTTACTCCTCGCGATCGAAGCGGAGTTTCTCGCCCAGGCCGCTGGCTTCTTGGCGCATCACACGGCCGTCGGCGGTGCTGACCCAGGTGCGGGCTTGGACTTCGTCCCCACGGTATTCGATCACCCAGCACTCGACGGGTGGGGCGTTTTTGCGGTCGAGTTTTTCGGGCGTGCTTTTAACTTCGGCCAGCAACTCGCGGTTGCCGGGGTTCGGTAGGGCGCTGAGCGTGAACTTCGATTCCTTCGCCATCTCTCGCAACAGCACGGTCATCGCATCTTGAAGCGGATCGACGATGCGGATGACCCAACGGCGACCGGGTTGCACGTCCCGGAGGCGGTTCAACGGCATCATCGGGTTCAGCACTTGCCCGGCGGGTACGGGTACGGGTTCCAGTTCGCGGTCGATCACGGGCGCAGTCGATTTGATCGGGTAGCGGATCTGACACCGCCCCAGGAGTTCGCCGTTCAGCACGTAGCCAGAGACTGCCGCTGCCGCATCGCCAATCGGGAGTGGGCCGATCTTGGCGATCAAATCGCCGCTCATTTTTTGTTCGCGCAACTCACCCGCCCGGTTCACACGCACGCTGGTTTCGAGCCGGGGAACGTCGAGCGAAAAGCCTTTGCTGAGGTCGAATGAGAGTTGCGTATACGTGTTCAAGAAGCGAAAGGTGTCGTCGATCGCGTTGTATTCCATCCGCGTGGTCAGCTTGCCAATGCGTTGTTCGCCGCGATAGATCTGCCAGTTGGTTGAGAGATCTTTTGTGGCTTCGTCAGCAAGGTCGATTTGGATCGGCGGTGGAGCATCCGAGAAGTACCGCGGCCAGACTTCGTGGTAGCCCACGTAAGCGGTCGTGGCGAGCCAGAACAAGACGATGGCAGCGACGCCAATTCTCGACGGCATAAATCACCTGGGCGAATTCACCCGCAACCGCAGACATGATGTGCCGGGCGGGCGCCGGCGACAATCCCATCCTACCCCGAGACACTTGGGGAAACAACTTCGCTAGATAAGCCGGTAGTTTCTTAGTTTGAAATTCCGTTTCCGGTCGCATCGCTCGCCCCATTCTCGGGGGTCGGCTGGACTCGGTCGTGTGGCAAAAGTACCAAAGAAAAAAAAGACCCTTGCGTTGTCCCCAAAGTGGTCGATCACCTTTCGACATTTAAGGAACTGGCTGAGATGATCGACCGACACGAAGGCGAAAACAAACAAAAGCCTCAGCTGAGTTGACTTGACGTTGTAAGATGCAAGTGGGACGCTATTACACAGAAACATTGACCGACAGTTCGGTAGTCGTTATGAGAGGCTGTCATTTTTGAGAATTACCATGAATCAACTTACTTCTTCTCTGTACGCCCAGCCCAGCTTTTTAGAAGGCGTGGCGCGGACAATTGATTTTGCCGGCACCCTTAACGACTACAATCGTTCACCAACAGGGGAAATGGCCGATTATCTGGCTTTGCTCTCCGATTGGACGGCGGTTGGCGAGTCAATGTATGAGGCATTCGACAAATTAAATCCACGCCGATCAGCGTCGGAGTTAAAAGGTGTCTAAAAAGAGCAGCCGAAATGCACGGCGGAACAGTCAATTCGTCCCTGGTAGTCACAGCAATCCGCAATTGCCACCTGGTAACCCACAGCAGGTGGCAATGATGATTTCTCGATCAGAATCGACGAGCTTTCACGGCCCAATTCCTCCACCATCACTTCTGAAAGAATACAGCGAAATTGAACCCGGCATTCCCGGTCGTATTATGGCAATGGCCGAAGGGCAGTTGGCACACCGCCAAAGCATGGAAAAACAAGTCGTTAATTCTGATATTCTGAAATCCTATTTAGGGCATGGGTCGGCTTTCGTAGTTGCAATTGTCGGCATCGTGACAGGTGGTGTGGTTGTTTATTCAAGCAACGGATCAGTGGCGGGCAGCGCTGCTGGTGCAGCCATCGCAGGGATGCCTCTTGCTTCAATTGTTGCATCATTTCTAAAAGTCTCAAGTTCT
>JANLRE010000820.1:0-4700 GCA_031368205.1 Fimbriiglobus sp.
CCGGGGTTGTTCTATTAGCCCAGGGTGAAACCCTGGGGACTGCCACGACCCACGGCAATGTTATGGTGTGGTGTCCCGCGACCTACGGCAACACAACGGGTGGCGCCCCGCGACCCACGGCAACGCAACAGCTTGCGACCCAGGGTTTCACCCTGGGCTAATGGAACAACCCCGGTGGGGTTGAAAACCGAATCCAACATCTTGAACCGCGAGGGTTTCACCTCGCGGTTCTTTGTTTATACTGTCTGCGTTGAAGTGGTTCCCACCCCGTACTCTCCGAGATTCTGCCATGTCCGTTCTGTTTCGACTCCTCGTTATTGCGGCAACGGCTTTCGTTGCGTCTACCGCCACGGCTGCCGATCCGTGGCTTACGTTTCCTGGTGGCGACGGACCGGGTGCGGGCAAACACGTCGTGCTGATTAGCGGCGATGAAGAATACCGCTCCGAAGAGATGCTGCCGCAGATGGCGAAGATTCTGTCGAAGCATCACGGCTTTCGCTGCACGGTGTTGTTCGCCATTGATCCAAAAGATGGCACGATTCAACCGAACGTGAACAACAACATTCCCGGTCTTGAGGCACTCAAGACGGCCGACCTCATGGTCCTGTTCACACGCTTCCGCAACTTGCCCGATGACCAGATGAAATACGTGATCGACTATGTAGAAAGTGGCAAACCCGTCGTCGGTTTCCGTACCGCCACGCACGCCTTCAATATCACCAACGGGGCGTACAAGAAGTACACCCACAACAGTAAAGACGAAAACTATCAAGGCGGATTCGGCAAGCAAGTCCTTGGGGAAACTTGGGTTGCCCACCACGGAAACCACGGCAAGGAAGGCACCCGCGGAATCGTCGTTGGCGGGCAAGAAGGGCACGGGATTTTGAAGGGTATTGATGCCGGTTCGATCTTCGGCACCACGGACGTTTACACGGTAAAAACGCCACTCCCCGGTGATAGCGTTGCACTGGTTATGGGTGAAAGCACCGAGACACTCAAGCCCGATTCCAGTGCGGTCAGCGGGAAGACGATGATGCCGGTGGCGTGGACGAAAACCTACAAAAGCGAGTCCGGCAAGACAGCCCGAGTCTTCACGACGACGATGGGTTCGGCGCAAGATTTCGACTACGAAGGCACCCGTCGGATGAGCGTGAACGCCTGCTATTGGGCAATGGGGTTAGAAGCGAAAATCCCCGCGAAATCGAACGTCGAACTGGTCGGAACGTACAAAGCCACACCGTTCCGGGGGAAGAAGAACGAAGAATGGAAACCGGGTGTAAAGCCCGAAGATTTGAAGTAATCCGAAATGACCTGAGCGGAGAACGGTCACGTTCTCCACTCAATCTGGGAAATCACATCACACCAGTTCGCTGACCAAGTCGCGTTCGTCCAGAATGTACATCGGGCGACCGCTGCCGTTGTTGAACGTCATGCCGGGGTCGATACCCATCGCGCGGTACAGGGTTGCGAGGACTTGCGGCACTTTGTACGGGCGGTCCTTGGGGTACTCCGCACGGGCGGAACTGGCGCCGATGGCTTGCCCCATTTTGAGTCCGCCGCCCGACACCATCGCGCTCATGACGGGCGACCAATGATCCCGACCGGCGTCCGTGGAATTGACCTTCGGCGTGCGGCCAAACTCGCCCCAGACGACCGTGACCACATCGTCTTGCAGGCCGCGATCGTGTAAATCTTGAATCAGGTTAGCGATGCCGCGATCGAGCATCGGCAGTTGCGTTTTCAACTGCTTGAAGTTACCGCTATGCGTGTCCCAACCGCCGTAACTGAGCGTGACACACCCGACGCCCGCTTCGACAAGTCGCCGTGCCGTGAGGAACTGCTCAACGCCCTTGTAACGGTCGCGGGTTCGGGGGTCTTCCTGTTTGAGGTCGAGAGCTTTGCGAACGGTGCCCGATGCAATCATGTCAAAGGCGCGTTGCGTGAACGAGTCCATCCCCTTCATGCTGCCGGTCGCATCGACATCCCGCCGGGCTGTGTCGAACGAGCCGAGCAGCGATTTGCGGTCGTCCATGCGATTGACGTTCACGCCGCCTGCTAGCCGCAAATTCGCTTGACCGGGGCCGTCTGGTGTGAACGGGCGATGGGCCACGCCGAGATAACCCGGCTCCGACCCGATGCTCATTCCCCGCAGCGATACAAACGGGGGCACCTCGTCCGCCGACCCCTTCAGTTTCGACATCACGGCGCCGAACGACGGGTGCCCGACGGTTCGGTTGACTTGTTCGGGGTAGCCGGTCATCAAGAGCGAATCGCTGTGTTCATCCACGGCGACCAACGACCGGATGACGGCGAGCTTGTCCATCATGCGAGCTTGTAACGGCATGTGTTCGCAAATCTGGACGCCCGGCACGTTCGTTGAAATCGCTTTGAACTCGCCACGAAACTCTACTGGCGCATCGGGCTTGGGATCGTACATGTCGATGTGCGACGGCCCGCCGGGCAGGTAGATCATGATCGCCGCTTTCGGCGAACCGCGCGAAAGGGTTTGGGAATCGCCCGGCTTTGGCGCGGCCTTGGCACGCAAAACGTCGGCCAGCGTTAGCCCGGCGCCGAGTGCCCCGATGGTGAGGAAGTTCCGACGATTGACGCCGTCACAAAAGGGTTGGCGGTGGCCAAAAAAGGTGAGCATGATCGGAAGCTCCAGAAGCGAAAGGGGAACAGGCAGGGGAGAAAACGCCAAAGCGTTTATTCAGCAGGTGATTGAGAGTAGTGCTTCGCCTCGGGAATAGCAACTCGAATTCGCACCGCTTTTGCCTGACCCCATCCGTCGTCACCTGCGGTGCAGGACGATAAGCCCTTTGGTAACTTTGCCGCCAGTCGTTTGAGCCACCTCGGCAATCAGCCGATCGCCACTGACGACGCCGAGAACTTGAACGGCTTGAAACTTCCCACGCACACTTTTGGTTAAGGCGAAATTAACACCGAGACCGCTGGTTTGGCCTTCGACATCGTAGGCCCAGTTCCCGGCAATACCGGGGTTGTCTTCAACATGCCCCTTAAACGTCCCGCTCTCCGTTTTTTTCCCGATGTTGAGGTGATAGGGTATCGTGTCCTTGCCCCGTCGAAACGTGCCGTGCCATTTGGAATTGGCGGTGAAGTTGTTGGTCCCGAGCATTTGTTTTTCCAGCTTGCTCTTCAATTCCATGCCTTCCTCCGCCATCTTCGCGTTGTTGCCTTGGTTCCCCAACTCGATGGATTGGTTGATGATGGCCGCGATCGGCATGAAGGCTTTGTTGACCGAGACGTAATACTTCAACTCCAGTTCGGCGAACTCGTCGTCGTCGGGAAATTTAGTGGACTCCTCAAACAGTTTTTTGGCCTTGGTCCAGTCATCCATCTTGTCTTTGCGCGCGGCAGCGGTTAGCCCCGGCGCCGATTTAATCCGGGTAACGGTGCGATCGAATTCACTGACGATGGACTTCTTGGACATGTCCACGTTCTTGTTGAACACGACACCGGCGTCCTTCAACCGTGTAACCCGATCGAGGTCAAACTTGGCTTTGTTGTTTTCCGCCCTTGCCTTATTTTTCTCGGCCTTTTCAGCGACCTTATCCGCCTTCGCCTTGTCGAGATCCGCCTTCGTTTTTTCATCAGTCTTCGGTTTGGCGTCGTCTGTTGAACTTGTTCCGGTGATCGTAAGACCCAGCAGAAGTGCCGCAACCAAACCAACGCGGAAGACGAACAGTTTTGTGGGCATGGGCATCCCCTCGGTTGTAACAGAACTGGAGTGTGTTCAGGCGGGACGAACTTCATCCGAGTTGTCATTATTCTCTTGCCGTGCCGAATGTCAAGAACGTTTCATGCGCCCTTGATTCGCTTCGCCAAGATGATTGCAAAGATGACGACTTGCAACACCCCGGTGACGGCGACCAAGACGCCGATTGTGATGATCGTTTCCTGGATGTTGAGCCGAAAAAAAGAAATGAACACGATTATGGTGACCAACACGGGTGTCATCAAAGCCAACGGCGATAGAAAGACCAGAGTTAGAAGGACAAGACCATTTAAGAGCGTGACGGTGGCCGCAAATTTGACGACGGCTACTTTGGCGGGTCCGTAGTCGATGTCAAAAATCTGACCGACGAAGTACATCAACCCGGTGACCAACACCGTTTCCACCAGCATCGCAACGATCGCGGCCAGGACAAGGTAGATGGCCACGGTCGGCGCCGCCTGCTTGGTCCGCATGGCGACGACGACAATCGGTATCAAGCAGAACAGCGCACCAATACCCGCCACAATCGCCGCCGCGAGCCACCAAGGGCGTGGGGGGACATCGTCCGGTCGATCAAGCACCTTATCGTGATACTTGGGATCAACCTCGCCGATGGGTTTGCCGTCGGCATCCAGTCGGCGTTTCTTGCGCTTCTTGGTCGGCCCAGTTGGTGCGGGAGCGAGCAAATCCTCGTCCGGCTTCACTTCGG
The DNA here is from genome assembly GCA_031368205.1 of Fimbriiglobus sp. GTDB lineage: Bacteria > Planctomycetota > Planctomycetia > Gemmatales > Gemmataceae > Fimbriiglobus. The sequence goes on from JANLRE010000820.1 coordinate 4,446, forward strand.
GGAGTGGGTTCGGTTTGTCGTCGGAATTGTTCGACAACCCGTAACTCTCCCCCGGCTCCATCTCCGGATCAGGGCGACGCGGATCATATTTGAAGTAGTGGCGGTCATCGGGGGCTGGCGGGTTCATCCGTGCATCGTAACAAATCGCCGCCGCGATAGGCTCGAACTTCACTTTTTCGTGTTGAGATAGAACGTGAGCAACGTGCCAAGGATGGCGACGACTAATGACATCATCGCGGACAAACAAACCGTCAT
>JANLRE010000352.1:0-1492 GCA_031368205.1 Fimbriiglobus sp.
CGGCAGCAGCAAGTAGTCATGGTGCGTGCCCATGTCTTGGGTTCGCAAAAAGTGAACCAGCATGATCGGCGACAGCAAGAACACGAACAGCCCAACACGGCGCGTGTCACGATAAAACACCAGCACACCCAGACCAATTCCAACTGCAATCAGTTGCCCCCAACCGCAATTCATCAGCGGGGTTAGGAGTCGGTCCCCAAACGAGCCATTGGATTTGTACGCGGTATAGGCGTCCGCATAATTCGTCGTGAGAACGCGATGCACCCAGGGTGTTGCCACGGTCGCTAATGTGAACATCAACCCGACGCCGATCAATCCCAGCGACCAGAATCCACGGCCCGCTACTTTCGCACCACGCCAGCCACCCAGGTACCATGCCCGAATGACGGCAACCGTCGCGTCGATACCGGCCAGCAAGAAAAACGCCACGATGAAGAAGCAGTACCACCGCCGAAACAAAGCCAGAAGCGTCAACAGCGCAATCAGGCTGACCACGTGCGCTAACCGAAGTTGCGTGACCGGCCTGCCGAGATAGATTCCGAGAATCGCAATGACTATCGCCACACCGCCGATGTCCAGATACCCGCGAACCAGCGGCATCCAAGAAATGGGGCAGAGTAGTGTCACGACCAACGGCACCGCCACACCGAACCACCCCGCCGCCGGCACAAACCGCACGACAAACTGCCACACAACAACCGCGACACTCGCCAGATACAGATTCACAATCGCTAACTGATACACAAGTCGCGTATCCCCGAATAACGCCACGACCACGGCGGGAGCCGCTGCTGGGGTCAACCCGTAGTCATCGTTCCGCACTGATTGCGAAAACTCCGTCCCAATCGCACCGAGATTCTGATTGTGAAGCGTCGCGGCAAACTCCGCTGTCCGGTTCCAATACACCATGAAGTCCCAGTAATACACCGTCTGTTCCTGTTGCACGTACCAGACCGTGAATGCGTTCGCCACGGCCATCAACGCGACGAATATCCCGGCATCAACAAGCCGAATTCGGGGAATTGACCAAGTCCGTTGTTTAACGGCCAGCGCGGGGAAGAGCCGTCGGTCGAGTGCCAACACTGCCAGCGCCAGTGATGCAAATATCAGACCGACCAGGAATATCTCCGAACACTGCAACACGACCCGAAGGGGTTGTTGCCAAGTGACGCGATGCAGCCAAAGCGTGTCCGCGAACGGTGACCCCCACCACAGCACGAGGAAAATGCCGTACCCAACCGACAGCCCGGCCAAGTTCCATCGAACGGATGGCGTTAGTGTTGCAAAACCGGGGACCAAGTAGCGTGAGATGAACAATCGAGCGGGGAGCCACAACAAAAATGCGGTCACAAATTCCAGAATGAACCAAAGTTGTCGCGTCGGGGCGGGCGTGAAGTGATGGCAATAACTGAGTGCCACAATCCCCACCGCGTGAGCCGCCAGAATCGCAGCGAGTTCGCGGACGACTCGGGCCGGTCGGTCGCTCATCACG
>JANLRE010000364.1:0-2257 GCA_031368205.1 Fimbriiglobus sp.
CGGTCGCTGCGGCACGCTTCTAAACTTGCGTGCCCTGAATTTTCGTCGCGAAGCCGTCGCTACCGATGACCGCTTCGCCGAAATCGCCGACTTGGAACGCGGTGAGTGTGGTGTGAACACCATTTCGCTCGATCTTGGTCGAGGCAACGGCACGGACAACAAACTTTGTGCCGTTCTGCACAGCAATCGTCACGCTGTTAGCCGCAACATCAATGGCCGTGATTGTCCCTTCCAGTTTGCTATTGGCCGGCGGGTTGCTTGTCCCGGTTGCGGGTGGTGGCACAATGGGTGGTACGGTTGGTGGTACGGTTGGGGGCAACGTTGAAACAGCTTGGGCTTCCAGCTTGACGGCGATGCCGTTTGTGGCAATTTTCGCCTCGCCGCGATCGCCAACCACGAACGTTGACAACGTCGTCTTGAGGCCGTTTCGTTCGATCACCGTTCCCGGACCCGTATGCACAACCGTGACGATTCCAGCCTGGTCACGAATGCTCACGGTGTTTGCCGCTGTGTCGATCGCGGTCACCGACCCTTCGAGCGATACGGCTGGGGTGCCAGAACTTCCGGAGTTACCCTTTCCCGTGCGGCCTTCAACGAACGCGGCTGACTTGGACTCCAGTTCCCACGCGATCCCGTCCGGGCCGATCAACGCCTCGACCTTGTCGCCGGCTTGAAAGCTAGCCAGCGTCGTGTTGGCTTTGTCGCGTTTGATTTCGGTCCCGGCTCCGGCTTGAACAGTTACGCTCGTGCCATTTTGAAGCTGAATGGTGACACTGTTTGCAGCGGCGTTCACCGTGAGAAGCTTGCCCTCAATGTGCGAGGCTACCCCCGTCGTCACGCCGCTCGTTTTACCGGCTAACACATCTTTCGGTGAAGGATTGTCGTCGATCACGCGGCTAACGGAACTGAGGAATTTGTTCGTCGTTCCATCGAAGGCTCGCAACCCGTCGTCATTGCCGTGCCGCAGGTGTGCGATCACGTCATCACGCCCGTCGCCGTTCAAATCCCGTGCTTCCACCCGGACGCCGCCCCGGAACGTCGGGTCGTCGGTCAGGATCGTCGAAAGTTCATGGCCGTCCAAACCGCTCACGACCCGCACGACGGGGCCGCCGCCCGGACCAGTGCCAGTAATGATGTCGTCCTTGCCATCGCCGTTCGTGTCCCCCGATGCCACCAACACGCCGCCCCGGAACGAGTCTTCGTAGGCAAAATAGTTACGTAAGACCTGGTTGTCCTTCCCGGAGAAAACTTGAACCCGTGGGCCACCCCCGACGCCCGTGCCGGTGATAATGTCGTCGCGGCCGTCGCCGTTGGTATCACCCGCCGCGACCTGAACGCCGCCCCGGAACGAGTCTTCGTAGGCGAAGAAATCCTTCAGTGTCGTCGCGCCAAGGGTCTTGCCGTCCAACACCCGAACACGAGGGCCACCGCCGTTACCCGTGCCGGTGATAATATCCGCGCGGCCATCGCCATTAACGTCCCCGAGCGTGACAAAGATGCCGCCCGTAAACTGCGGCTCGTAGACGAAAAAGTCGTTCAGGGTTTGGCCCGTTTTCCCGTCCACGACACGGATTCTCGGCCCGCCGCCGCTTCCCGGCGCGATCACCAAATCCCGCACGCCGTCGCCGTTAACGTCCCCAAGTGCCGTGTGGACGCCGCCCCGAAATGCATCTTCGTAGGCTTGGACCTCGCCGAAGTCTTCGCCCGTGGTCGGGTCAACCAGCTTCACGATTGGGATGCCGCCATCGTCCGGGCTGATCGCCACGGCACTCGCCGGAATCGGGAAGGCTGCCGGGACGATCCGAGATTCGCACTCCGTCAACTGCAATCGAACACGTGTGATACTTTGCTTTCGTGACATCGCAACCATTCCCAACGGGCGCCGGTGAGGACTACTGAACAACTAGAATAATTGGAACGGCGCGTGCCATCCGCCAAACTTTTCCCACAAGCACCGCTTATCGCGTACAATTTTCGTACCTGCCGAATATGCTCCTCACTCTCTTTCACACCGACCTTCCCGCCGGAGTTTCCTTTATGCGTTCTCATGGCATTTACTTTTGCGTCATCAGTGCGGTTGTGCTTGGTGTCGGGTCACCGGCGATGGCACAAGCTCCAGTGGGGAAGCCGATCAGCTTTGTGAATGACGTTGCGCCGATCTTGAAGGAGAACTGTTTTGCGTGCCACGACGCCAAGAAAAAGAGTGGAAAGTACGACATGACGACGTTCGAGAAGCTGTTCGCCGGCGGCGTGAACG
>JANLRE010000383.1:0-6679 GCA_031368205.1 Fimbriiglobus sp.
ACTAAACACGCCACGAACAAGGCCACCAGCACGATCGCCACACACCGCGCCAGACCCCACGTGAAGCGATAGAGCCATTCGCGGCGTTGCCAAGTTCGGAGTTGTCGCAAGAGTGTGTGCATCGCTTCGGTCATTAGCTCAAGCTGTTAAATTTGCGGAAGAACCACTCGAACGAGAACAACGCGATCACGACAAGCAGCGACCAGATGTTCCACAGCACGGTTTCTTCCCGTTGGGTGATCGGCACGGTCTTCGGCTTGATCGAAGTGGAAAGCGTGACGAGGTCTTCCTCGCGGTAAAACTTCCCGCCACTGCGTTCGGCGAGCGTCCGCAATTCGTCTTCCGCCATGCCACCCACGGACAGTTCGTGGTCTGGGGGCAACATCACGCGGTATTCCAGCGTGCCCGGATTGCCGCCGTTGTCCACCACGAGGTTGAATCGCCCCGCCGTGTTGAACGACAACGTGGTAATGAAATCACCCGTTTGCCCCGGCAGTCGCCGGAGGGTGACGCGCGTGGTGCGGTCCTTGTCGCCCGGTCCCACGTCGAGCCGTTCGATACTGGCTTCCACCTGCTCCGCCAACTGCGGCGAGAGGTCGGACTTGAACAACCGGGCGTAGACTTGCCCGGTCTTGCCCAGTTGGGGATCGAGTGTATCGAGCGAAAGTTGCGTCAACTTCGTGCCCAATGTGCGGGGCACGCCGGTGAGATAAACCGTTTGGCTCCAGTAGCGCCCGAAGAACCGATCGGCCTCGTTGTACCGCCACCGCCACGACTCGTCGAACCCGCAAAACACCGCGTAGCCCTTGCCGTAGTAATGGGCGGCGAGCAGGGGCATCGGTTTGCCGTCGGTCGTTTTGGCCGTGGGGTGGGCGAGCAGCGTCTCGCAACCGGGCTTCAGTTTGGTCACGGGGTAGTGCCAATAAATTTCCGGCAAGCTACGCCAAATGCGAACACTTTCGACTGGATCATCATCCAACCGCAACACCGCGCTGCGTACTCCGAGTGGCGTGAGTTCGGGTCGGAACGATTGCGCCCGGTTGCCCGAATCAATGGGAAAGGTCGCGGCTTGAAATTCGACCGGCAGCACGTCCGCAAGCGGGGTGTTCACGAACGTCGCGGGACCGGCCACCCGCCCGGCGATGTGGATGAAGCCGCCGCCTTCGACGACGAAATCGCGGATCGTTTCAAGTTGGGTGGGTGTCAATGCACTCGCCGGAAGGTCACCGAACACGAGGAGATCGTAAGCAAATAATTCTTCGCGGGTCGCTGGGAAGCCGGGAAGAAACGGCGGGCCGGCGTTCATCGCTTCTTTGTCGCCCTGGCTCAACCAAAACTTGGCGTCCACCCGGCGATCCCGCATCAGGGCGCGTTGCAGGTACTTGAAATCCCAACGAGGGATCGAATCGACCACCAGCACTTTCATCTTGCGATCGACCACCCGCACCGACTTGTTCACTTCGTCCACGACCTTGTCCGGCTCGTTCAAAATGTGGATCGACGTGGAGAGTTCTTGCTTGCCGGGTTGCACGTCAGAGAGGACCGGGACGAACGGCAACACTTCGCGGCCCTCATCGCCGTCGTTGAGGTCGATGATTTTCCGGGCCACTTCGCGGCCATTCAGCTTGACGATGATTTCCGCTTTGCCATCCTTGAACCCCCGCACCCGATACCGCACCGGCACACTGACCGTGTCGTCCACAAATAGCGTTTCGGGGACGGTTACGTCTCGAATGGTGACCTGCCCGAACGACGAACTGCCGATGCCATAAATGTGCAACGGCACTTGCAGGCGAGCGCACTCGCGGGCCAACTCGGGGAGGCCACGCTGGCTAGAATTCTCGCGTCCGTCCGTGACGAGAACAATTGCGTTCGGCAACTCGTTGTCGTCACGCTTCAACAGGTCAAAGACACTATCCGCGATGGCGGTGCGGGGTTCTTTACCACCGAGCGATTTGACCCAATTGTCATCCCGCGCATCTTTCGCCGAACGGGAACCACCGAACGCGGCAGGCTGAACCGGGCCGATCGCTTTGAGTTTTTCAAGCAACTTTAGGCGGGGATTCGTGAGCGTTGCTTTGGCAATATCTAACCGCGTGGGTTGATCCGGAGTATCGTTCGGAATATCACCCGCACTCGGCAACGTCGGCATCGACTTGTCGGGTGCAATTTGATTGAAGGCCATCGCCACACGCCAGCGATCGACGAAACCCGGTCGCGGGTCACGCACCAACATGCTTTGCGAATCGTCCACGATGACCGCGATCGGTCGTGGCCGATCGTACTTCATTTCCCAAAGCAACGAGGGCTTCAGTAGCAAGAACAAAATGCTGCACAACGTCGTGGCACGTAAGCCAGCAAGCAGCGCACGACGCCACAACGTCACCCGCCCTGCTTCCCGCAAGTAAACGAACGCAACCGCAACGACCGCCAACAGACCAAGAATGACGGCCAGCCACCACGGAAACCAACCGCGCAGGGCAAACGTCATGGCGAACAACGGCGTAGGAATGACACCAGTAATCATGAAACCCTGCAACCCAGAGAATTAACCACGGAATACACGGAAAATTAAAACCAAACAAGAGTCATCGAAAACTCTTCTGTAGTACTAACGCAGATGTCGGGAATGTCACACGCGGGCCGCGTGTGTGCCAACGACACGGCTCAGCAGCCGGGGCCGCTCGGGGAGCTATGAATCCCGGAAAGCCGACATGCGGCCCCGATCTGCTGCAGCGCCTGGTTCGGCCGTGCCCCCTCGCGGCGGCAACAGCCCGAAGAACTCTGTCCGCGCATCCGGCGTGCCGAGGACCGCGACGCGGAACAACTCCGGGACCGACGGGGCCGGCACGCGGGGAAGATCCAGACGGACGTACCGGCCGCACGCGGCAAGCGCGTTGCGCACCCCGGCCGCCGGGCACGACTCCCATGCCAACCGGACCAGCGACGACACGAACGCAGACACCGCCGGGCGGTAAGGGCTACACGAGAACTGCTCCGGCCCAGCGCCGGTCAACAGACAGGCTGCGATCGGCATGCCGTCCAGGCACACCATCCGGCCATCCGGTTGGCAGTCGGCGGCCAGGGCCGCGCCAAAGCCCGCGAGAGCTTGAGCGAACACTGGCGCGGGCAGGGCCGCTTGGTCAAGCCACGCGGGCAGCGGACACGGGGCCGCCTGCCGCCACAGCATCTCAGCCAGCGCGACTACCGACAGCCGGGCAGACGCGGCCGGACCGGCGAGGGTGACGCACACTTCCGGTTCGAATGAGGGCATCAGTAGCAGCCTGAGCATCGGCGGCGACCTGCCCGACTCGACGAACGCGGGCAGCCCCATTGAGCGGCAAATCGCGTCGGGTGTGTACTGCGCCGGGTCCATCGAAACGCCTCTGCTGCCGAACTTCGTCATTACTAATCTCATCAACTCAATACTGCATTCATGATTTTCCCCGTGGTAATTGCTTTGATGAAGCCCGTTACCACGATTTCCCGCAAAACCATGCCCAAAACGCTTCCCCGACCGCTACGCAAAATAGTAACACCAGCACCCACACCGTCCACTCCCGGCGACTGCGCTCGGTGGTCAGTTCACGGGACGTGTCCGGACCGGCGAGCATTAGAACCGGCTTGAACCCGAGGATTTCTTCGGCTTCGGTGTCGGTGAGGGCATCCAAGTTTTCCGTTTCCCGCAAATCGGGTGCCACCGTGAAGACTGGGCCACTGGGTAAATCGTCCCCCTCCAAGGCAAAGCGGTACAGCCCCGCTTGCGCTGTATCAGTCGCATTCACGCTCAGCTTTTCGCCGTTCTCGCCACCTGTGGCTTTGCCCAGTTTCACCCGCGTTTGATCGGGGCGAATTAGCTCAAATCCCTTCGACGCCTCGGTCGGATGCCAGGTCAACGTCTCGCCCGCCTGTCGGTTGAACCCACGTGTGGCTTTGCTGGCGAGGTGCGATAGGGTGAGTTGCAAGAACGACAAGTATGACCCTGCTTTTGCGGGCCAGTTGCCCCAACTGGTATCGAACGAGGAGCCGACGACGATGACCTCCCCTTCGCCAACCAATCGGGTCGTAATCCACGGCAGTTGATTCGCCAGCCGCATCAACACGCGGCCACCGGATCGCTCCGCTTCCTTGATGCCGATGACTTTCGTGAAGTCCGCGTCCAGGGTGACGGTGCTAAACGGCTCGTCGCGGAATCGGGCCAGAAACGACAATTTTTCCACCGAATCCGGTGCGGCTTTATACGGTTCGTCGGTAGGAGCAGTCTTGGGTTCGTCAAAGTCGAAGGGCAATAACCGCGCGCCACGGGAACCGAGTGTGGCGTTGTAACTTTGTGGTTCGATGTTGTCCCCCGCACCGACAATCAACCCGCCGCCCTCTTTGACGAACGCCGACAACCGCGCCACGAACTCCGGACTTAGCCCCGGCGTTCCGGGCCGATCCGTATTCGTGGCGGGCACGTTGCACAGGAAGCAAATGTCATGCACACCCAGCAACCCCGCCCCGGCGTCTTCCGCCGCCACGGTCGTCACTTGGATGTGGTAATCGGCTTGTTGATCACTCGGGATTGGCAACAGCGCGTTCTGCACGAAATGGCTACCCGATTGTTTCGGGTCACGCCAATCCGGGGTGCCATCGACCACGAGAACGCGGATCGTATCGCGGACGGGAATCAGGAGATGCAATCGGTTGTCGCCCGGCAGGTCATCACTTTGGACGTTCGCCGTCAGCAAGCGGGCGCCGGCTTCTTCGAGCTTGGCCGTCAACGTGATCGGCAGCGTTTGCCCGGCGGCAATCTCGTCGATCGTGGCCGTCTCCTTTTCGTTGGAGCGGCCATCGACTTCAAGCGTCACGGTCAGGTTCTTCGCGGGATTCTTGCCGGTGTTTTTCACGAGGATCGTGACCGGCAACCGGCTCTTGGTGTGCGGAATTCCGCCGGGGTACGTCAAGTCTACCAAGGCTACGTTGGTGACCGCTTTGTCCGGGTTGCCGCACCGAACCACGATGAGCGTGCCGCGCTGCCGCAACTCCGCCGCCTTCGCGCGAATCGCAGCCGATTGACGGTCCCAACCGGACTTTTGCAAATCGGTGAACAGGTAAACTTCCTTGTTCGACCCGGCCCCGCGATCGAGTGAAGAATCGGCTTCCACAAGGCCGGGCAGAATGTCGCCGGCCAAACTCGTGAGTTGCACCGCGTTCACGATTTGTCGGGCTTGGTCGAGGTTACCCGGTGTCAGCGGGCCGAGATGAATCGTCCGGTCGGCACAGGTCAAAATTTGCACGGTCGAGTTGGGCGGCAAGTTATCAATCACCGCCAAAGCAGCGACTTTCGCACGGTCGATCCGTGACATCTCGCCGTCACTGGCACCCATGCTGTAGGACGTGTCGAACACGAACACCGCGTCAATACTTTCACCGCGCCCCCCGCCGGAAATCGCGTTCCAGGTCGGTCGCGCCAGCGCGAACGCTAGCAGCAGCAACGCCAGACATCGGAGTGCGAGCAGGATCAATTCTTGAAACCGTAACCGCCGACTGGTCTGTTCGATACTCAACTTCAAGAACCGCATCGCCGCCCACGGCTGTTTGCGGTACCGCGCTTTGTAAAAGAAGTGCAACACAAGCGGAACCAAAACGGCCAAGCCGCCGAGCAGTAACCCAGGTGCTAGAAAACCGGGCAGAAGACTCATCGCGCAAAGAACCTCGCGTCGTTACCGTTTTTTAGAATACTGCAAGCGTCGGATCAAGTATTCACCCAACGCGGCCTGCAACGGGCGGTTGGTCGGCATCCGCACGTAGTCGATGCGGCTGGCATCACAGCCCCGTTGCAACTCTTGCAAGAACGCCTGCACCACGCGAAGGTACGACGGCCGCAACAGGTGGGGCCGCGTCATTAACTCTTCGCTGCCTTCGAGATCGAGGAAGCGGACGTTGCCATCGAGCGGGAACTCGATTTCATCTTGGTGCATCACGTGGAACAACACGACTTCGTGCCCACGAAACCGCAGGTGTTGCAACCCTCTCAACATCGATTGCACGTCGTCGAAACAATCGGAAATCAAGAACACCAACCCACGACGGGTGACACGATCAGCGAGCTTTTCGAGCAGTGGCCCCATTCCGGATTTATCGGCAGGCTGAGCGACTTCCAGCTTGTGGCAAATCGTGTTGATGTGCCCCATCTGACTGGACGCCGGGAGTTCGTCACGCCATTTGTCGTCGAAGATTCGCAAGCTCGCGCTGTCCCGTTGGCGAATCACCATGTACGCGAGGGATGCGGTCAACAGCTTGGCGTACTCCAGCTTGTTCGCGGCCCCGGCGCCGTACCGCATCGAGTTGCTGCCATCGACGAGCAGGTGCGCGATGAAGTTGGTTTCTTGCTCGTACTGCTTGATGGTGTAGCGATCGGACCGGCCGTAACTCTTCCAGTCAATGTGCTTCGTGTCGTCGCCGGGAACGTATTCGCGGTGCTGGACGAACTCCACGGAAAACCCACGATACGGACTTTTGTGGTCCCCCACCCGCAAGCCTTCGACGACCTGACGGGCCATCAGACCCAGCGCTTCCGCACGGGCGAGAATGTCAGGTTGAAGCAGCGTCGGCATCGGGGTGGTTCGGTCTCGGGTTAACACGGTGCGGTCGAAACTCGTAACAGCATTCACTTTGTTCTTGTAGGTCGTGGTCG
>JANLRE010000399.1:0-1086 GCA_031368205.1 Fimbriiglobus sp.
CAGCGTGTTCGGGTCGGTGCCAAAGGCCGCGATTTGGCCTTGCTCGTCGGCGGTCAGGGTCTTCACAGTCTTCCAGTCTTTACCGCCCACGTCCCGGACCTTCAGTTCGTACCCGCCGTCCATTTTCACGCAGGTCGCGCCCCGAACCTGGAACTTCGCGTCGGTCGTGAACGCCATCGCCAAGCCGGGGTTTTCGGTATCGACTTTTTCGTCGCCCGAGTCGATCGTGATGCGGTGCATGTCGAAGAACTGCTTGTTCTTTTTGTTCAACCCGACCAGCACTTCGTTGGGGTGGTCTTTGTCCAAGTCCACGCCCTGCACCCGCACGCCCTTGAACGGCGTCAGGTCGCGGGTTTGTTTGGTTCCGAGGTTGGTCGCAAACAGGTGGAAGTTTTCGTCCCCGCCCGCGTCTTGTTGGTACAGCAAATGCTTCCCGTCGAAGGCCCAATTGTACACCCGGATGCCGCGTTTGTCGTCCGCCGTCACGGCACGGTCATCGTCCTTGCCGAGGGTGCGAACCCAGACTTGCATCACGTTCTTGTCGTCGGGCCGCAGGTACGCCAGCAACTTGCCGTCCGGCGAAAGTTGTGGCCCCGCCCGTTCGGGGTTGCCGAACAGCACATCCCGTGGAATGAGCGGCGGCAACTCCGCACTCGCAAAGTGGGCGTAGCTCGCACTCAGGGCGAGAGCGGTCAAGAAGGGTACGATACGCATACGGTGAAATCTCCAGAAACGGACCGGCGATAGAAACCAGCGAACACCTTTCGCACAGCCTGTTCGCCGATTTGACCGCGTTATTTTATGCCGTGTGTCCGCGAACTGCGAGAACGCCTATCAAAACAATTTTGACGCGGACGCGAATTGCTTAAACGTCAAACCTTCAGCAATAATTGCACCACGGTGGTCTGTTTTGAGTTGAGGTGTTTCATGGACGCAAGTATCGACCCTGCTCCTGGCGATCGACGTGCTGCAGGCTTAGCCGCGCTCGAAGAAGAGCGGTACGCCGAAGGGTATCGACTTCTGCTCCCATTAGCCGAGGCTGGCGATGCCGAGATCCAAGGGATCCTTGGTGGCTATATGCAGGGC
>JANLRE010000410.1:0-1867 GCA_031368205.1 Fimbriiglobus sp.
ACCTTGAAATTGGCGACCAGCGAACGGAGACGGTCAAGGCGGGCTACGACTTGTCCGTGACGGGCGACCTGCAACAAAAGATTGATGGCTCGGTTTCGTTAACGATCGGGTCGAACTATCAGGAAAAAACCGGCACCAAGCACGCCGTGGACGCGGGCCAAGAGATTCACCTGAAAGCCGGCACCACGGTTGTCATTGAAGCCACGACAATCACGTTGAAAGGCGGCGGTGGTTTCATCACCGTTTCGCCGGCGGGTGTGGCCATCTCGGGCACGGTGGTGCTCATTAACAGCGGCGGTGCGGCAGTACCCGGAACCGGGTCCATGCCTGGTAAACCGAAGAAAGCGAAGTCGGCCAAAGACGCGAAAGATGCCGCCCCGATCAAACCCAAAGACGCCGACCTGTCCAAGACTGGCCAGAAGTCGAACTAATTAGGAGTCACCGCCAATGCCCCCCGCTGCCCGCGTTGGTGACATGCACGTTTGCCCGATGATCACCGTACTCGTTCCGCACGTGGGCGGACCGATACTGCCGCCTTGTGCGATTCAGGTGCTGATCGGGTTCATGCCGGCGGCCCGCGTCGGGGACATGCTCGTCTGCGTTGGCCCGCCGGATGTCATTGTGAAGGGCAGCATGACGGTTCTGATCGGCGGCCAACCGGCCGCACGAATGGGGGATCTGACTGCGCACGGTGGCACGATCGTGATGGGCTTCCCCCAGGTCATGATTGGTGATATGGGACAAGGGAACGCGCTGACGTCCGCAGCGCAAACCGGGACTCCTTTTTGTGAAGTCTGCAACAAATAGCGGGCCACCCGCCGGACGTGGGCATGGATTTAACACTTGAAATACGGACCGGGGACGACGCCGGGCGACGGTTCCCCGTCCCGCCGGGATCGTCGCTGCGTGTCGGTCGGCTCTTGCCTGCCGAAATCCGGCTCGCCGCCGACCCGATGTTATCCGGTGAACATTTCAGCATTCAATGCGACGAGGGCGGGTGTTGCGTCAAGGACCTCGGCAGCCGGTTCGGGACAACGGTGAACGGCCAGAAAGTGATCGAGTCCCTCGTGCAAGACGGTGACGAAATTCGGGCCGGGCGAACCGTCTTCGTCGTCCTGCTCATCGGCGGGCCGCCCCGGAGTGAAACCCGCCCCGACGTTTCGGCCCTCACCCCGACGCCCAGTTTCTTTGAACCCGCTGTGTCGCCGGTTGTCCTACACGGACCCGACGCCCTGACGCTGACGCCGATGAAAGCGGCGGTGTTGAAACACCTGCAACAAGTCCGTGGACCGTTGTATGCTTTGGTCGATGCGGCCAGGGAGCAAAGCATCCCCGGACGACTCGAACGGGCCGGCCACGAATTCGAGAGCTTGTACGAAGGGGGACGGGGCGACGAACTCGCCGCGTTCGGCCCTTGGCTGGTCCGAATCCAACCGAATGCTCCACTGCTTGAAGAATTCATCCGCGACGGGTGGGGCAACAGTTGGGGCGTCTACCTGACCTGCGATCGCCCACTGGTCGAAGTGCGGAAACACCTCCGGCAGTTTTTGCTCGTCAAACTACCGGACGGCCGGCAGGTTTATTTTCGTTACTACGATCCCCGTGTGCTGCGAACGTACTTGCCGACCTGCACCAGTTCCGAAGTCCGCGAATTCCTCGGCCCAATCGCTCTGTACATAGCGGAAGGCACCGAAGACGACCAAGTGTTAGAATTTGCGAGTACGTTCCGAGATTGGCGAAAGGCGATGTGACGGGATGCCGTTTGAACACCCGCTACGATCGCCACCACCCTGAGCATCCCGTCATGCCCCCGCCGAACACCACACTTCCCGGTCCTGAATTGGAGAATGCTCCGGCGTGTCGGGCC
>JANLRE010000412.1:0-1447 GCA_031368205.1 Fimbriiglobus sp.
CTGCGGGCGATGGGCAAAACGGCGCGGGTGGTGATCGCCAGCACTTTGCCGCCCCGCTATGCGTTTCTCGACCCGGATCGACGCGGGATCGAAGAATTTCGCCTGCCGGGAGACAACTTCCGGAACGTCGATGCGGTCGTCGTGATGGACACCGGGACGTGGAATCAGCTCGGCGATTTCGGCCCGTTCATGCAATCCCTGTCAGTCCCGAAAGTCGTGATCGACCACCACCGGACGCAAGACGATCTGGGTGCGACGCGGTTCGTGGACATCACCGCCGAAGCCACGGGGCGGATGGCCTACGAGATCATCCGGGCACTCGGCGTGCCGATCAGCCCAATCGCGGCGCACAACCTGTTCATGGCCCTCGCGCTGGACACCGGGTGGTTCCGCCACCCGAACACGACGGCCGCGTCGTTTCAGTTAGCCGAAGAACTCGTGCGCCTCGGTGCCAACCCGCCGCCGCTGTACGAGCAACTGTTTGAATGCGCGACATTGGGGCGGTTCAAACTCGTCGGCGCGGCACTGCAACGAATGCAACTGCGGACCAACGGCTTGGTGGCGTACACCGAAGTGTACTTGACGGATTACGCTGCAATTGATGCGGTGCCGGGGGACACGGAAGACCTGATTAACTACCCGCGCAGTATTGAAGGCGTCGAAGTTGCGTTGATTTTCATCGAGCAAGACGACGGCGGCACGAAGATCAGCTTTCGCTCCCGAAGCCGGGTCGATGTGTCCAAGATCGCGGAGAAGTTCAACGGCGGCGGCCACCGGCTGGCGTCCGGGGCGCGGGATGCGCGGGACTTGGCCACGGTGCGAGAAGATGTGTTGAAGGATGTCGAAGCGGCGTTGCAAACACTCGGAATCAACGGTTAAATAGGTCATCCTGCCCCCGCGTGAAGCCGCGATTCGGTTTCGCATCGTAAACTAGGTTCGCACTCGGCCCGCATTCCCGGAGTCTCCCATCATGGCCGATACTGCCACCCGTTTCACGTTGCGGCAACTGCCGTTGCCCGCGAAGCTCGTGATTAGCACGTTCCTCATCGCGGTCGGGGTGGGGTACTTCTCGGCGTTAGTGCAACTGCACATGCAGCACTCCGGGCGCAACGGCGAAGCCCTGCCCACGCCGGACGACGTGATCGAGAAATTATCGGGCCTGAGGAAGTACGATAGCAAAGAGCAGATGAGTAAAATTGAGGCGTTGATTTCTGGCGAAAAAGCTGGCGCGTTCGACAAGAACAACATGACCCCCGCGTTCTTCGTCAAGTCGAGCGGGTATGAAAAAGAGTGCAAGGAACGCGGCAAAGCGGTCGTCGATGCGGAGCGGGATGCCGAACGGCTTGCGCTGATTGCGTGGTGCAACCTCGACGCAGCGGCACGCAAAACCGCGTATGACACGGACAAACTCACGCTCCCCACTAAGCTTGCGGGTCAACCGATCACA